>NZ_SMLV01000227.1 GCF_009711525.1 Fulvivirga lutimaris | reverse complement strand
CACGTAACAGAAACACAACGACTTGCAGTAACTGATATTACCATTGACTATTCAAGTCCTTCTGCAAACGGCAGGGATGTCTGGAATGATACCAACGTAATCCCCAAAAATGGAAATCCGATTGCATGGCGAGCCGGTGCGAATATGAATACTACCATTGAATTCAGTACTGATGTAACCATAGAAGGAGAACCTTTAAAAGCAGGAAAATATGGCTTTCATATCATACCAAAGGATGATAGCTACCAACTTCTTTTCGCTCATAATAATGATCAATGGGGAAGTTATTATCTGGATGTTGACAAGGATGTTACTTTACAGGTAGAAGTACAAAGTGAAGAGTCTCCGGCTTCAGAAAAGTTAGATTATGAATTTATCAACTGGACAGAATCTACAGTTCAAATTGCGCTGGAATGGGCCAATAGAAGAATACCATTTACCGTTGGTGTTGATCTTAACAACACTGTAGTTGAAAGCTTTAGGAGCGAATTGCGCGGTATTAACACCTACCACTGGCAAGCATGGAATGACGCTGCAGCATGGTGCTTAAGACACAATACCAATTTGGAAGAAGCACTAACCTGGGCTGACCGATCAATCAACGGAGGTTATGGCGGTTTTGCTGCTGATAAGAATGTGACCAACATGTCCACCAAAGCGAGAATATTAAAAGCACTTAACAAAAGCGAAGCATTGACAGCAACAATTAATGAGCTAAAATCAATGCCTTTAAGTCCTTATGAAGCCAATGGTTTGGGCATTTTCTTATTGCAAACCAATAAAGCTAAAGACGCACTTGAAATCACTGAGAGAATATTAAAAGACAATCCAGATGTGTGGTTTTTAAAGCTTAACAAAGGAATCTGCCAGTATTATTTAGGTAACAAAAAAGCCGCCATTAAAGCATTGGAAGACGTAGAAAAGGTAGCTCCTGAAGGTTTTAAACCACGTTTGGGCCAAATAAAAACTGAGATTCAAAACGACACTTATAAAGTACCTGGGAGTTGAGTTTTCGGGTTTTGACCAGACGACATGTTAGCAATAGCATGTCGTTTTTTTATGCGGTTTTCAATGCCATGGTTTGCTGATAGGCCTTTGGGCTCATTCCCGTCTGTTTCTTAAAAGCAGCATAAAAAGCCGATGGCGTTTTAAACCCAACATCATAAGCCAGCGCCTCTACTTTTACATGATCATCCATAAGCAGCAGACTTTGAACTTCACTAATTCTGAAATGATTAATGGCTTCTGGAAAGGTCATTTTATATAACTCTCTAACGCAGTGGGTAATTAAATAAGCAGGAACCTGAAGTTGTTCGGAGAGTTGATTGATTGTAATTCCAGGTATTTTATAAATATCCTCTTCTTCAAATGCAGATTTAACTTTTTTAACATGTAAAGGAGAAACCTCTACCTTCATGGTCTGCTGAAATACAACCGGTGAGCGAAGTGCATTGATAAACACAAAATAAATACCCAATGCCGCTATGGCAGCTCCTATAGCATAATCCATCATGGTGTTGGTCAGATGCTGATAAACAAAGGCTATCCAAACCAGCGAAACAGCAATCAATATTTGCCTGTTCCAGGAAGCCATTCGCTCATGCTCATAGGTGCTAACGGCATTCACCTTCCATGCTTTGAGAAGGTAGAACAGCATAATCACTGTTGTGATCTGATAAAACCATGTAAACCCTTCTTCTTTTACTACTGTGAAGCAAAGTACTGTCCCGACAAGCGGATACAAAAAGTGAATGGCATAATAATACCACGGAATAGATTTTCTGCCAGCAGCATAGGCGGTATAGAATAGTACCAAAGGCCCTATTAAAGAAAGCCCTAAAATGCCCGTTGCAACCCCTTCATCTGCCACAGTGGGCAAAAGAAAATATGCAATAGACTTACCCACCCTCAGTGAAATGGCTATAAAAAGAGCTCCCAAAAAATAGTTGCCCACCTTGTCATCTTTTCTTATCAAAACAAGGTAAGCTGCCAGAAACAACCCGGTAGTGACGGCAACACCTGCAAAAAGCCCTAAAATTCCGTATAGATTCATCAAAACTTATTTCCATGTCTCATGAGAACAGTTCATGAGATACAATGCTAAAGTTACGTTGAGCTTACCACAATAGTTACGAAAGTAAAAGCCCCTCTCCTGCTAAGGTCTTTTATGCTGCTGAGTGGTTCGGGAAACTCTAAAATCAATCCGGCTCGGCAATGGAAATATTCATCGGTATCTCGGTTCTTATCTTTTTATAGGCCACAGCCTGATCTAAAGACAGCTTATTATCTCTTATGGCCTTTGGTTTTACCTGTAGCAGGTCAGCATAGATTTGATAATAGGCAGCCTTGGCCTGATCCAGCACATGCAGATACATATCCTGCGTAGTACCGCGGTTTGCCTTGATGGACACTATAGCATCTTTAGGAGTATCACTCAAATTTGAAGCCTTGCCCTTATTGAGTACAAAGGCCATAATATCTGCTTTCAGGTGTTTATAATCTTCCCTGGTTTCATTTTCCACCAATAGTTTATTTTCAGAATTGATCAAAATCTTAAACAGGTTGCGCTCATTGATATTGGTGGTATTAACATCTTCCAACAAGGGCGGAAGTACAAGATCAAGGCCTTTATCATTAACAATGCTGGTGGTGACCATAAAGAAGATGAGCAACAAAAAGGCAATATCCGCCATACTGGCGGCATTGGTAGCTACGGATTTATCTCTTGACTTTTTCATAGGATTTTTGATTTCATAACCCTGTGAGTTTTTTAAAGTCACTCAATTGTTAAGTGTTCTTATGTAAGGAAGGAATTATATGGAATAAATTATCCGGATTTAAACGTTTAAATAAACGTTTACAAACGACAACAAACGGAAATTAAAAAGAGGAAAACAAACAAGACAGATCCTCATATTGCTTTTAAAAGCAAAAAAGTCATAAATAATATTATATATTTATAAAAAACATATGGGATATAACAGAACTTCTGTTATCCTGTTGTTAGGTTTCATGATGTGACGTAGAAAGCCCTACCGCACATTTTAGCACATTTGGTTTTTGCCAGCGTACCAATCCCATCCCGAAAAACCAGAAGAGCTAAAATCTTCCCACCCTATTTGAACAACCATATTAAAAACTTATATTTGACCAAAATAGGACAAGTAATTATTTAGTCAATGACTATAGGCCAACTTATTAAACAACTCCGTGAGAACGCTGGAATGAAACAGCGTGAACTTGCTGCCAAATTAGAGATAGGAGAAGGGTTTCTGAGTAAAGTTGAGAACGATCAAAAATTGATTAAGCGAGACGATCTTACCAAGATTAGCCAACTTTTTAACACTAAACTTTCTGAATTAGAAACTCTTTGGTTGGCTAACAAAATTTACAATGTGATAAAATATGAAAGTAATGCAATTGATGCACTTCATGTGGCTGAAGAAGAAATTAGCTATTTAACAAAGCAAAAGAAATGACTTTGGAAGACCGAAAGAAAAAACTAAGCGAGCTGATTTCTGAGTATAAAAGCTTCAAAGAAGCAGGAAAACTTGACTTGACCTCAGAAGAAACTATAAGAACATGGCTTAATCAATTTTTAGAGATATTTGGTTGGGATGTACGAGACACATCTCAAATTTTACAAGAAAAAGTTTTATCAAAAAAGGAAAAGGAAGCTCTAAAAGGCATTGGATCAACATCAACAAGGCCAGATTACACTTTTAAGCTAGCCAAAGAAAAATTAACATTTCTAGACGCTAAAGACATTACAGTTTCTATTGTTAAAGATAAAGAAGCAGCTTTTCAAATAAAGTCCTATGGTTGGTCAATTCTGGCACCATGTGCATTCATATCAAATTTCGAGGAGTTTGCAATTTACAATTGCACTTATGTGCCATCATCTGATCAAGATCCAACCTTTGGGCGAATCTATCTGACGATTGATGAGTACCTAGATAATTTTGAAATATTGGAAAAGCATCTCAATCGAGAGAATGTCTATGGAGGTCAATTACATGAGCTTTATTCTGATTCGCTCAGTGGCGTAAGAGATATCACAAAAGAAACACCTGATTTAAGGTTTGCACAACAACTTTCAGAGTTTAGACTTTCGCTCGCACAGGCTATTCTAGATAATAATTCATCATCTATTGGAGATAATACTGAAAATCTGAGCTATTTGGTGCAGATCATCATAAATAGATTACTATTTATTAGAGTTTGTGAGGCAAGAAGAATTGAAGAGAATGATCTACTAAATTCATTTAGAGCCAGTGGCTTTTGGAAAAATTTTAAAGAGTCTTCTTATCTAGATTTTTACGAACATTATGATGGTCATCTTTTCGATAGGATCAATTCAATACACAATCTAACTATTCCAGATATAACATTTGACGGCATATTAGATTACCTATACTACCCTTCACCATATCGATTTGAGGTTATACCTACCAAACTTCTGAGCGATATCTATGAGATCTTCCTTTCAAAGAAATTATTGATCGAGAATGGACTAGTTAAGGATGAATTAAAAAGCGAATACTCAAAAACAAAGGGTGCTGTAAGCACTCCTCAATTTGTAGTACAAGAAGTAATTCAAAAAACAATACCTCAGTCCCTACTTGAATCGCTAAGTATAGAGGAATTATTCAATTTAAAAATCCTCGACCCTGCATGTGGAAGTGGAGTTTTTCTGATTGAACTTTTTGATTACTTAGAATCAATAATTAAGTCTAGATATTCTCAAACAAGACCGGAAGAATTCAGCACATTTTTTGTTGAGGCCCAAAATGAAAACCTTACGAACTTACTATGCAAAAAAGCAATTATCGACAACTGCATTTTCGCTGTTGATATTGATTTGGAAGCAGTAGAAGTGGCCAAAATGTCTCTTTCTTTGAAAGCCATTGATGTCCCCGATTATCCCGAACACTACAGTGAAATAGGCATTTTTGGCAGCCGAATATTACATGGTGTAGGGAACAATATTAAATGTGGGAATTCACTGGTTTCAGATGATATTATTGAAAAATTCCCCTCATTGGCGGATAATGAAATTGAACTACTAAAAACAAATCCATTTGATTGGACATCAGAACATGGATTTCCTTTCGTGTTTAGTGAAAAATCAGGTTTTGATTTCGTGATTGGCAATCCTCCATACGTTGAAGTAAAAAACTACAATGTTGATCTGCCTTTTATGCATCAATATATTAAAGAGAAATTTCCATCATCCAGAAATGGTAAGATTGATTTAGCAGTCCCATTTATTGAAAAAGGTATTGAATTGCTTAATCAGAATGGCAGAATGGGATTTGTGGTACAAAAGAGATTCTTTAAAACAGACTATGGTAAAAAAATCCGTGAGATAATTACAGATGATAATCTCGTTTACTCGATAACAGACTTTGAATCAACAGAAATTTTCAAAGATCGAATTACATATGTGGCGATTCTGATATTGGATAAATCAAGTCCTAATTTTCTGTTTTACAAAAACTTTACAAGTAAAATAGAAACACTTTCTGCTGAATTGAGAGAAACTCCCCCTCCAGAAATAAATTCGGAATCGTATACCATTTTACCATCCAACTCACTTACATCTACTCCATGGGTATTTGACGACCCTGAAATATTATCCATCCGAACAAAGTTATTGGAAGCGGGCTCTATAGGAGAATTCTTAAATATAAGAGTTGGAATACAAGTTTTATGGGATCGAGCTTATCATATTAAGCCAATATCAATTAGAGACGGAGTTTTAACTGGAAAGTCACATCTTGAAGAATCATTTCAAGTAGAGCTTGAAGCATGCAGACCACTAATATGCAATATCAAGTTTTCACCCTACAGAAGTGATGATGCTGATTATTATGTAATTTTTCCTTATGATGTCGATGAAGATGGAGTCCATGAAATACTATTTCCTGATTTTGAAAATCGTTTCCCTTTAGCAGCAGCCTATCTTAGCCAGCATAGGACAACAATCGAATCAGAAGTAGAAACACTTCCTCGGAAATTTCCCAATCAATATACTAATGATCACTGGCACCTATTTACCAGAGTTCAAAATCATGGTGCCACATATCCAAAAGTGCTAATTCCAATGACTGCTTTGGACACATTTGGTGCGGTTACATTCTCAAATGATGCCTATTGTGACAATGCTAATGTTTACTTTATGCAGCTACCAGATATTACAAATGTGAATCTTCATGCAGTTTCTGCTATCGTCAATTCAACGCTATTTTCTGTTTTAGCGAGATCAATTGCTAACCCTCAATCCAATGGTTACTTCAAATTCAATAAACAGTTTTTAGACCCGATCCCATTTCCTATTGAAAACTTTCAAAACAACCAAGACGGGTTTGTAACTAGATTGTCTGAACTTGCTCAAGAAATTGCTGGTCAACAGCAAAGATTGACCTTGGCATCACCTGCTCAAAAGAGAACATTATCAATTGCGATTCAAAGAAATTGGACAAGGTTAGATGATATTGTTTACAATTTGTATGGTCTAATTAATTCTGAAAAAGAAGAATTTCAAAGAAGGGGAAGAAATGTAGATAGAGTTGAAATACTTGATTAATCCTATGCAGAAA
>NZ_SMLV01000416.1:22672-41688 GCF_009711525.1 Fulvivirga lutimaris | reverse complement strand
TTTAACCTTAATAACTTTTAAGAAATAGATAGAATCAATTCAAAATTTAATTAATAAACAATGAGTCAGGTGAAAGCATACGGGGCAGCTGATAGTACAGCACCTTTAACCCCACTTAATATAGAAAGAAGAGCCGTTAATGAAACTGATGTAAAAATCGATATCCTATATTGCGGGATCTGCCACAGTGATATTCACACCGTACATAACGACTGGGGAGGTACTAAATACCCCTCCGTTCCCGGGCATGAAATTATAGGCCGGGTCATGGAAATAGGAAGTGGTGTGAGCAAATTTAAAGTGGGCGATTTAGTTGGTGTGGGTTGTCTGGTTGACTCTTGTCACACTTGCGATTCCTGTAAAGAAAATCTGGAGCAATACTGCGAGAATGGTGCCGTTGGCACTTATAATGGTAAAGACAAAGATTTAGGAGGTCATACTTTTGGCGGCTATTCAGAAACCATTGTTGTGGAAGAAGCCTTTGTTCTAAGAATACCTGAAAATATTGATGTTAAAGCCACAGCTCCATTGCTGTGTGCAGGTATCACTACCTGGTCTCCTTTAAGACACTGGAAGATTAAGAAAGGTGATAAAGTGGGTGTCATCGGTCTTGGTGGGTTAGGTCATATGGGTGTTAAGTTTGCCAATGCACTTGGAGCGCATGTAGTTATGATTACCACTTCCGAATCAAAAAGTGCTGACGCTAAGAAACTAGGAGCTCACGAAGTGCTTATCTCAAAAGACACAGCGGCTATGAAAGAGCATAGTAGGTCTTTTGATTTTCTATTAAACACAGTGCCTGTTAAGCATGACCTAAACCCTTATGTGAGATTATTGAAGCGTGATGCTACAATGTGCCTGGTAGGCGCCATTGAGCCTCTGGAAGATATGCATGGTGGGTTGCTTATTACAGGCAGAAAAAACATAGCAGGTTCATTAATAGGCGGCATTAAAGAGACTCAGGAGATGCTGGATTTTTGTGGCGAACATAATATCGTTTGTGATATTGAGACCATTAATATTCAGGATGTAAACAAGGCTTATGAAAGGGTTATGAATGCTGACATAAAGTATCGTTTTGTCATAGATATGAAAAGCCTGAAAGATAGCTAACCCTCAACTTCGATTGCAGATCATATGGAAGGGCTGAATCAAAATTGATTTTTTTTGATTCAGCCCTTTTTATGTCGAATAGTATTGCTGCAAAGGTTTTTTATACCGAAATTAAGGTATCATTCAAGATGTCGCTTCATGGAAAAATTCATAGATTTTATAAAATACTACGCAATACGCATCAGCATCATAGTAGTGTTTTTTCTCATCATTATCGCAGTTGGACTATCCTACTGGAGCAGACAGGTACTTGAAGATAGAAATGAGTTTATAAAAGATCATGCGGCCATGACAAGCTATATTGAAGGGCTTGCCAATAATGTGACACTGATGGATTTGGGGCTCAGAGGGTACTATATGTCTGAACAGGAAGGCTTTTTATCACCCTATACTTCTGCTATGAGTGGTTATGCTGATAACCTTAACAACCTAAGATCTATGGCCATAAAGTATGGCTTTCCCGCTATAGACAGTATTGACTATGTCGTTGATGAAATTAAGCTCTATGAACAATTGGTAACCAAAGGCATTGCAGACATTAGCAATGGAAATCGTGAAGCGGCCGCTGAAGTGTTTAATAAAGATCCTGGCTTGTACCTTTATCAAAAGTATATTGTAGTAACAACCTCGCTGAACCAATACTTCAGCAGGATGGAACAGGAATCTAAAAGTGCCTATGAAAACTCCACCAGACTCAGTTTTGTATCGCTCATAGTGCTTCTCTTCATTGGTGTTCCCGTATTACTATTTGCCCTCAGAAGGATGCGCAGAAATGATTACGCACTTAGAAACCTTTTCTCTTCTCTTGAAGAAAGTAATAAAAAATATGTATTCAATAGTGGAGAAGCCGCTTCGGATGCAAAAACCGATCAGGAGAATATTATCAACAGTCTTATAGTGAATCTGAGAAAAGCCTCCGGGTTTATACAGCGCATTACCAAAGCTGATCTTGACGTGAAGTGGGAAGGAATGAATGAAGATAATAAGGCCCTGAATAGTACAACCATAAGTGGCGAGCTGATTACCATGCGGGAGCAAATGCGTAAAGTAAAGGAAGAAGAATCCCGTAGGTTTTGGTTGACTGAAGGTATTTCGAAATTTGGTGAAATGGTCCGCATGAATCAGGATAACCTTGAGAAGATGAGCCAGATATTGATAGCTGAAGTGGTAAAATATACTGAAAGTAATCAGGGAGGATTGTTCTTGCTTAAAACCGATAATGATGAAGAATACCTTGAGCTGAGCGCCTGCTATGCCTTTGAACGTAAGAAGTTTATTGAAAAGAAAGTAAATATAGGTCAGGGACTTGTTGGAAGAGCTTTTATTGAGGGTGACACCATAAGGTTAAGTGACATACCTACAGATTATCTAAACATCACTTCCGGGCTTGGAAAAGCATTGCCGAAGAACATTATTATCATTCCTCTTAAAACCAATGACCGCATTGAGGGTGTATTAGAGCTGGCCTCGTTTGTTGAGTTTAAAGACTATCAGATTGAGTTTCTGGAGAAACTGGGTGAGATTCTGGCATCAGCCATTATCAATGCCAACAACACCATAAGAACGAAAGAGCTACTGGAAATGGCGCAGCAGAACGAAGAAGAGATGCGCTCTCAGGAAGAAGAAATGCGCCAGAACATGGAAGAGTTACAGGCTACACAAGAAGAAATGCACCGCAAAGAGCAGGAGTATTTGGAGCGTATAGAAAGCCTAGAAAGCGAGCTTTCGGCTAAAGAGGTTTGATTGTATCCTCAAAGTCCTTTATAATTAACGCTCAGCAAGTTCAGTCCCTGAGCCATGTTCCGTGTCTTCACGAAATATGAGCTGATGCTATAAGAACAACGTAGCATTTAAAAAGATTGAATCGTGAGGACACGAGCCAAGGCAAAGAGTAGTATCCAAGAAATTATTCCACCCGAACATACTGCTCGATATTAAACTGCTCCACTCCAAGACCTTCTATTTTCTCGATACCCTTGGTGGTTAAGGTATCTCCAGTAATTTCAAAATCGAAGCTAAAAGTGTGGCCTTCCCATTCTCTATAATTGCAAAAATCGAGGTGTTCAATATATTTATCATCCTTTACTTCGCATCTGCCACCTCCTGATACGTAAACAGCAACACTGTCCATACCCAAATCATGTCTTATGAAAGCAAAATGAGTATCGGTGATTATTTTTATAAAATCTGCATTTATGGTATAGTCAGTAATGGTTGTATCATTCCCTTGGATGATGGTACCTGTCAACAACTTCCAGGTACCGATGAGTGGTGAAGCTTCTTTGACGTCAGCCTGAGGCTTAGAGTCGTTCTGACAAGAGCTAATGAACAAGCCAATAAATAGCAAAGCATATAAACATTTAACGCGCATAATGAATTTATTGTGTTTTAAATTGATGGCGAAAGATAAGGTATTCTTTTAATCCAACTGCAGGCTACTCGCAGTATGAGGGGTTGTTAATAGTTCTTTAAATTTCATCCAATGCTTGGTTTGATCTTTAGAACCTTCCATTTGATTCTGAACATATTGCTCAACTAGTTGTTGACCAAGCGTGTAATTTATGATGTATGCACCGGAATTTTCTACAAATCTCAACGTACTGGATGTTTGTCTGTTTGAATAGAGATATCTTTCTCCTAATTCCAATGCTTCTTCGCGAGTAATTTCTCCATTGACATAATCTTTGACAATCTCAATTCCAGCTGATCTCAGATTTCGTTTCATAGAAAGCAATTTGTAATCTTCATCGACTGAAGATGTATCAAGCCCTGCCAAAGGGAACAGCACCTTTTTTTCAAATGAAATGCGCTCTTCTTCAGGAAAAGCCACACTCACTCCGTAATTGCCTATTCCTTCTGCAACCAAGGCAATGGGGCTTCTGGTAGGAAAAACAGAAAATTCTATCCAATTTTTTCCATTCACCACCTCCTGTTCCAAAATGGTGAGGTGAACGTGATGCCCAGGGTAACCCTCATGACTTGCATAATCAAGAATCCTAAAAATGCTAATTGGATTATCAGTGTTGACATCTATGTTACTTTGGCTATTCCCCAAGTAATAATTATATGCACCCCAAGGCTTATCAGATACATAGTCCAATTCAAAATTTTCACTTTTAGGAAGGTTGAGGTATTGAGCTGTCCTTCTTCGCGCTTCTTTGATAGCGACTCTCATCACAGTATCTAATTTATCAGCAGGAACTACATATTTTTCTTCAACAGTCAAAAACCTTGAGAGCAGGTCTTCCTCTTCCGGAAAATATTCATGAACGACATTAACAAGACTATCATAATACTTATACCCATGAACTGGTAATTCAGCGTCATAAAGTAATCGCGCATCTTCTTCAAATGAATATTTTATTCCTGTTGATTTCTCTAAGCTGGTTCTAACTGCAATAAGTTGTTTCTCAATGAAACGCTTTCTTGCTTTATCATCTCTTGACAATTGTGCTTCTTCGATTTGATCCAGATTCACCAGTAATTTCTCAGATCGGTCAATGAACTTTTGATAAGGCACTGAATCTAATTTTTCTGTTGTCGGTCTCAGTTCTTCTGGACCAAAATACGCATCAACAAATCCTTCTTCATACTGCCCAATTTCAAGAACCAGACGAACATAGCTTTCGGCTATTTCATCCAGTGTTATAGTTTTTGTTGTTGAACAGGCTAGGAGGACTAGAGCTAGTAGGTATAGTTTTGATTTCATGATTTTAAAGTAAATGCTAACAACAATATAGCAAGCATGCTCACAATTTCACCAATGTTTCTTTCCTAATTTACAACCTTCCCCTTCAATATCACCTGATCTATTACATCACTACCAAAAGCATAGGGTATAAAGGCATAAGATGGTATTTTCTTAGTAATGAAGACGCTTGCGGTCTTGCCTTTGGTTATCGAGCCATAAGTGTCTGACAAGTCCATGGCATAGGCTGTGTTGATGGTAGCAGCATTAATGGCCTCCTCTGGAGTCATTTTCATTCTTATACAAGCCAGTGATAACATAAAGGCCATTTTTCCGCATGGTGCACTTCCAGGGTTATAATCTGTAGCCAGTGCCAACGGCAGTCCTGCATTAATCATATCACGAGCAGGAGGATAGCTTGTACCCAAATAAAAAGCCGCTCCTGGCAGCATCGTTGGCATTACCTCCGTGCCTACCAAAGCAGCTATAGCCTCTTGATCCATAGCCTCTAAATGGTCTACACTCAAAGCACCTGTTTTTACCCCTACCTGTACACCACCGCTTATACTAAGCTGGTTGGCATGTATTTTCGGCTTCATCCCATGTTTCTTGCCTGCCTCCATGATCAACTCGGTCTCATCAGGTGTGAAAAAACCTTTCTCACAAAAGGCATCAATATAGTCAGCCAGCCCTTCTTCGGCCACCGCGGGTATCATCTCATTTACCACCACATCAATATAGTCCTGCTTTTTGGCATAGTGCTTAGGAACGGCATGAGCCCCCAGAAAAGTTGTTTTTACTGCCAGTGCAGTTTCTTCACCAATGCGCTTGGCCACACGAAGCATCTTCATTTCATCCTCTACTGTTAAACCATAACCACTTTTGATTTCAACAGCACCCGTACCAAAACCAATAATTTCATTAGCGCGCACCATTGCTCTTTCAAAAAGCTCATCTTCAGAGGTACCCTGCAGCTTCTTTGCTGAGTTCAATATACCTCCACCCTTGGCTGCTATCTCTTCATAGGACATTCCTTTTATCTTATAGACAAACTCCTCTTCCCTACTGGCAGCAAATACCAAATGTGTGTGTGAGTCCACAAAAGATGGAAAAACAAAGCGACCTGTGGCGTCAATTTCTTCATCTGCATGTACAGAAGGCATAGCATCCATCCCACCATAATCAGCAATTTTATCATCTTTGATATGGAGGTAGGCACTTTCTATGACAGGAAGATTCGCCATATCGGCACCTGCTACCCACTTCAAACTTTGCTCACGGACTTGCACGAGTCCTTTGATATTTTTAATAAGAATGTCCATAACCCAAAAATAAAAAAGGCCAACAGTAATCTGTCAGCCTTTTGTCTCTAATATTTATAATTTGCTTATTTTCCGAATGCTTCCACTGAATAATTCAAGTTAGTACTGTAGATAGGGAAGCTTATTTTTACCAAAGCATAAAAGCCTCTGCCTTTGATTCCAGGTCTAACTCCTACCTCTCCACCATAACCCCAGCTAAGTGTTCTGTTAAACTTACCATCCATACCCAATCTAAAACCTAAAATGCTTGTTTCTATCTCTTCTGAAGAATAAGTAATGCCATTGTACATGATGTCATCTACGGAAGTTGGCGCTATTAAGAAATCTAAAAATGCAGTAAAAATCAGATCATCAACACCTTCCACATATTTGTTATCAAAATCAACAGCCACGTTTTTGATCCATGTCATTGATCCACCCACATAAACCCCAGCGGTTGACATATTGCTAAATATCGTTAGGTCTTCAGTTTCTCCATTGCCATCAGTAAACGTAGAAGGTATTATTGCTCCCGTTCCTTCTTCTACCAATACATCAGTTGTTTTGTCTTGTTTATCAAGGGCGCGATTAACATCAAATGCGCTGTCAAAATAAAGTCCTCCTAAACGGGCACCATATATTTTTCTCACTTTACACGGAATCTCAACATTCAAAGGCACTCTGGCAGCCCATTTATCTCCTTTGTAGCTCTTCTTATATAAGTACATTTTAGTTTGTGAGCTTTCATCAAAATCTTTGATGTGATAAGTTGCCCCAAGTTCATAGTAGTTATATACATTAGGGATATTAGCCACATTACTGTTCTTGTCCGCAATATCTCTTGATAAGTCAAATTTCTGAGTATAGGTCTTTCTCGCATGAACTCTGAAGTCCATTTTGTCAGCCATATAATAGGCCACCTCAAGTCCAAACCCCGCATTAACATTAGTTACAAACATTTCACCATAAATTGGCTGAAACTGAACGAACAGCTTATTGATCTCATAAGGCTCGTCATACAGTTCTTCGTAAGTAACAGGATTCTGGTCCGCTCTTTTTTGAGCAGTGGCTGACATGGCAGCAAAAAATGATAAAGCGATTAAAAAATAGTGTTGTCTTTTCACAGCTTCAAGTTAAAAAAGTAAATCTACGTTTTCCATAGACCAGTTCTAAAGTATAAAAATAATAAAAAATGGGTTACATCAACACGTAATGTACTAAAGATCATGTTTTTTACTCAATTTATAACCAGTAAAATACTGTCTTTAGCCTTTATATCTGCCTCCTAATGTTTGGTAACTCCAAAAAGCATTGTATTTTTCGTAAATTATTCAAAACCAGTACTTTTCGAATATCGAGCTTAATGAAAATAAGAAGAAAGTCTAATAACTGCCTTAACTGCGGTGCCAATCTTGATAGCGTTTATAATTATTGTCCCATTTGCGGCCAGGAAAATAATAATAGCAATGTTTCAGTTAAAACCTTACTTGGGGATTTTTTCAACACTTATTTAGCAGTTGATTCAAAGTTTGCTAAGTCAATAAAGCCTTTCTTCATTAAACCGGGGTTTTTAACCAATCAATATATTGAGGGTAAACGTGCTTCTTATGCACACCCCATTAGGTTGTATCTGATTGTTTCTATCTTCTATTTCTTTATCATTTCCATTGTTGGAGGAAGCATTGCCGCAGAAGAAGATGATGATGAAGGTGGTAGTGGAGTGGTAAATGTTCAAAGAGGGTTTAAATCTGTAGAAGGTGTTACGGCCAAAGAGAACAGGAATTTTAAAAGAAACATGTATCAGAAGACCGAAGAACAAATTTATATTGAGTTAGATACATTAAGAGATTTTAATACTTTTCAAAAGGCATTACTCGCCAATATTACTGAGAAAGAAAGGGAGGAAATAACTAAAGACCTTGATAGCGCTGGCTTGTACAAGTATGGGTTTATAGAATCTTCTCAGGATTTTAGAGATTCAATTTTGGCCGTTGACATTAAAAGCATAGCAAGGCGGCAAGAACTGAAAGATAGTGTAATAGCTAGCAATCAAAATTTATCTCCCATAACTATAGACTCTGAAGAAGGGACCATCTTCGATATTTTTGATAAACTGGATTATAATAAGTTTAACAAATACAAATATGATAGATCCATATCTGATCAAAGCTTATATGATTCCTTAAATGTACCTGAAAACGCCACTGATTTTCAAGTGTTGATGGTGAAACAATCCATTAGAGTTCAAAGAGCAGATGATGAACAAATAGTGCAGTTCATTTTGAAAAACCTGCCTTTGATGATGCTGTTGTTGATACCACTATTCGCACTGGTGCTAAAGATTCTATATGTTAGAAGAAAGCAGGAATTATACATTAAGCATTTAATACATGCGCTACACCTCCACTCCTTTGCTTATTTTATCTATGGTGTGAGTTTAATCATTATCCATTATATGATTGCCGATGAAGACCTACAGGTTGCATTTGGAGCGATTAGTTTTATCGGGGTATCTACATATACCTACATTTCATTTATGAAAGTGTATAAGCAGAAGTGGCTTAAAACATTTATCAAGTTCAACCTCGTAGGAGCAGTATACTTTTCCTTGATAATGACCTTTTTTGTTGCTGAGCTGTTGATTTCCCTTTTATTGTTTTAAGATATCAGCTAGCACCTCTTTGTTGGCAAGCACAATTTGATCAGCAATCTCGTCTGTAATAGATGTAGATAAAAATAAAGACTCGTACTGAGAAGGAGCAAGGTAAATACCCTTTTCAAGCATCCCTTTAAAATACTTCCCAAACAATTCGGTGTCGCTGGTCTTTGCCTCCTCAAAGTTGGTCACCTTAACATCGGTAAAGAAAAGACTAAACATAGAGCCGATCTGGTTAATGGTGTAGTTCAGCCCCATCGCATCTAGGTTAGACTGAATACCAGAGGTAATTCTTTTAGCAGTTGCCTCTAATTGAGTATAAACCTCAGGATGATTATTTAGATGATTAAGCATGGCCAAACCTGCAGTCATAGCCATGGGATTACCTGACAACGTTCCAGCCTGATAAACCGGTCCAGATGGAGAAACATAATCCATAATATCAGCTCTTCCGCCATAAGCACCAACAGGCATTCCGCCACCTATGATTTTACCCAAAGTAGTAAGGTCGGGTTTAACACCAAAGTATTCCTGTGCTCCACCTTTGGCTAATCTAAAACCGGTCATCACCTCATCGAAGATGAGAATGATACCGTGATCATCACACAGTTTTCTCAACCCCTCTAAAAATCCTTCTTTCGGTAAGACACAGCCCATATTACCTACAACAGGTTCTAAAATAATGGCTGCTATTTCATCTTTGTTATTATCTATTAGTTCTTTAGTAGCCTCTAGATCATTGAATGGAGCAGTAAGTGTATCATTAGCAACACCCTGCGTTACTCCCGGGCTGTCCGGTGCACCCATAGTAACCACACCGCTTCCTGCAGCTATCAAAAATGAGTCACCATGTCCATGGTAACATCCTTCATATTTTATAATCTTATTTCTACTCGTAAAACCTCTTGCCAAACGCACTGCAGACATCGTAGCCTCAGTACCGCTGTTCACCATTCTCACTTTTTCAATAGAAGGAACCATACTGGCAATCAGCTCAGCCATTTCCACTTCTTTTCTGGTTGGCGCACCAAAAGAGAAAGATGACGAGATAGCACCTCGCAAGGCCTCCTCTATTTCTTCGTTTGCATGACCTAATATCATAGGCCCCCATGAGTTGATAAGCTCTATATATTTATTTCCATCCTCATCAAATAAATAAGCTCCTTTAGCTGATTTAATGAATACAGGATCACCACCAACAGCTTTAAATGCTCTTACTGGCGAGTTTACACCTCCGGGAATAAATTCATTGGCCTTTTTAAAAAGGCTTCTGCTCTTATCAATCGTCATGTTAGTTTTTTAATTTTAAATAAACTTCCTCATCATCAAAGGTCAGCATTGGCACCTGAAGGTTGTCATTGGAAAGGGTGAAATCAAAACCTGCAGATAAATATCCTGGCACTTTACCATTTTCCTTCCAGCCAAGCTGAAAATACTTTCCGTATTGGTGCAGCGCACGGCCAGTGAGCTGAATTATCTCATAGCCTACCTCCACATACTTGTTAGGAACGTCCTTGTGCTTTTGAATATAGCTATCTCTAAAAGCCTGGTAAGCTGGCGTACTATTTACAATATAATTGGGTGCATAAAGAACTGTACCTAATTTGCTGTACATATCGTACTTGATCACAGGCATCTCCAGCCAGTTCACAGAACCAATTACTGTAATCGAGTCTCCTCGCGTTTCTACTGCACTAAGGACTTTCGATGAGATAAGATTGTCATTAGTCGCAACAAAGATATGGCCGATACTATCAAGCTGAATCTCATATCTTTCTTTTGCTTCTTCAGATGAGGCATCTCTAATTCTAGCATTCTCAATTAAGAGCATATCCAACACCTCTCTTGAGCCTCCTTTTTCTATTTTCTTTACTACAATAATATTCAGACTATCCTGCGCTGCCCTTTTAGCATAAGCCGAGGCAATAGCGATTTGGGTAGGATCATCTTCAAAAATGATAACTCCAGGCTTCTTATTGACATTATCAATAACATACTCAGCTGATTTTCTACCTACAGTTTCATTACTAGGCGAGAATAAAAAAGCAAATGGGTTTTGACCAATTACATCGGAATTCGAAGAAAGTGGGTTGATAACATTGATCTTATTCTTATAAGAAAAGTCATTAACTACTTCAATACATTGAGAGTATAATGGCCCTATAATGAGGTCCATACCCAGCATCTCTTCTTTGGCCAAAATCTCCTCTGTCGTTTTCTTACTTCTTTTGGAATCGTATGCAAACAGCTTCAAATTAATACCTTCCTCTCTTAAAGTATCGGCCGCTAACTGTATTCCCTGATAAAGATCCAGTACAAATTGATTCACCTTTTTACGTTCATTAGGCTCAAGGTCAGCAGCCATAAAAGGCATGATAACAGCCACCTTGTATTCGTCTTTCTTCTCAGATTTTTCAATCTCTAGCATATCAAAAAGCCCTGGATCCATATCAAACTTCTCTATAATGTCATTGAGAAGTTTCCTATTCTGATCTACTAGTGGAAGGGCAGCAATTTTATGAGCCAAAAGCTTAGCAGCTACCTTCTCTTCAGGATGCAGTTCATAGAATGCCTGCAATGCCACAATATCCTCAATCCTGCTTATATATTGATATTTCAGCGCTTCTACATCCTCTTTGATCTTTTTGTCCTTTATCCCCTTAAGAACGTTAAGTCCCTGGTTCATCTGTTTTTCTTCAAAGTAGAAAAGACCCAACCAGTAGTTTACCTCATCCATCTTTGTCCAGGTAGGATACTTGCTTTTAATCTGAAGCATCATATTCTTGGCCATCGGCACATAACCACTTTTATAAGCGCTTACAGCATAGAAAAACGATGAATAGGTAGAAAAATAGTTACCCTCAGATTCTTCAATTAGAGGCTTAAATGCCTCCATAGCCAATGCATATTTACCTTCTGTGTAGAATGATTTTGCATTGATGTATTGCTGCTGCCAATTGCTTTGAGCTTGCGCTCCAGTGAATAATAAAAGCCCGACAAAAAGATGTATAAGTCTATTCATTTGTTTTTTGATCAATTATTCCCACTCGATGGTTGCCGGTGGTTTTGAGCTTATGTCATAAACAACTCTGTTTACGCCTTTCACTCCATTGATTATTTCATTCGAGATATCTGCTAAGAACTCATATGGCAAATGGCACCAGTCGGCTGTCATGCCATCCACACTGGTTACAGCCCTTAGGCTCACTACCTGCTCATATGTTCTTTCATCACCCATAACCCCAACTGAGTTAATTGGTAATAGCATTGCTCCTGCTTGCCATACGTCATCATAAAGCCCTGCCTTCTTCAAACCGTTGATGAAAAAATAATCCACTTCCTGAAGTATTCTTACTTTTTCAGCAGTAACATCTCCCAGAATTCTAATTCCTAGCCCTGGTCCCGGGAAAGGATGACGGCCAAGTATCTTTTGATCTATTTCTAAGGTCTTACCTACCAAACGCACTTCATCTTTAAATAATGTGTTCAATGGCTCAACAACTTTCAATTTCATGAAGTCAGGAAGCCCACCAACATTATGGTGCGATTTGATTGTGGCAGATGGTCCTTTAACAGATACAGATTCTATCACATCAGGATAAATAGTACCCTGTCCTAACCATTTCACATTTTCTATCTTATGTGATTCCTCATCAAAGACTTCAATAAAAACACGGCCAATCGCCTTTCTCTTAGCTTCAGGATCTGATAGCCCTTTTAACGCATCGTAGAATTTATCTTTTGCATCAACTCCTTTAACATTCAGCCCCATGTGTTTGTATGAATCCAAAACTTCTTCAAATTCATTTTTACGAAGGAGTCCGTTGTCAACGAAGATACAATATAGGTTTTTGCCAATGGCATGATGAATAAGCGTAGCTGCTACAGAGGAATCAACACCTCCAGAAAGCCCCATAACTACTTTATCATCTCCCAATTTTTCCTTTAGCTCGGCTACAGTAGCCTCAACAAATATATCTGGTGTCCAGTCTTGAGAACAGCCTGAAATATGAACTACAAAGTTTCTTAGTAATTCTTTGCCTTGTGTAGAATGAGTTACTTCAGGGTGAAACTGAATACCGTAAGTTTCTTCACCTTTAATATGATAAGCCGCTACAGCCACTGAAGGTGTGCTGGCAATTACCTCATAATTATCAGGTAATTCTGAAATGGTATCACTATGTGACATCCACACCTGAGAATCGAGAGTGATCTCTTTCATCAAATCATTATGCTGATCTGACTTTGACAATTTAGCTCTGCCATACTCTCTGATTTTAGAAGGAAGAACCTTGCCACCACCCTTTTGGGCCATCAGTTGAGCTCCATAGCAAACACCTAGTAGCGGTACTTTTTTTCTAAATAAATCAAGATCAACATCGGGGGCGTCTTCCTGCCTAACAGAACACGGACTACCAGAAAGGATAACTCCTTTTACATCATCAGTAATCTCGGGAATATTGTTATAAGGGTGGATTTCGCAGTAAACATTTAGTTCTCGAACTCTCCGGGCAATTAGTTGCGTGTATTGAGAGCCGAAGTCTAGGATCAAAATCTGTTCTGCCATGGTGCAAAAATAGTATGTCAACCATGAAATACTATTAATTTGATAAATAAACTGTCGTAAAAAACTTGGATTAAATAAATGGCATCGTTTTGGTTAAATCAAAAACAACTAAATTTGAATTATGATGACAAAGAGTAAAATAAAAGTACTATCGGCTTTAATTGTTTTAGGAGGTCTATTGACATTCAGTGCATGTGATGAAAACAACAATTTTGTTCCACTTTTTACTGTGGAGGATGACAAAAAACTTGGTGAACAGGTAAGCGGTGAAATAGCTGCTGACCCCGCTACCTACCCTATTCTAGACAGAGCAGAGTATGCTGATGCATATGCTTATTTGGATGGTATGGTAAATGAAATATTAAATAATGGAGACGTTGCATATAGAGATGAATTCGTATGGGCTGTTAACATTATTCATGGTGACGAAACATTAAATGCTTTTGCAACTCCCGGAGGATATATTTATGTATACACGGGCCTTATCAAATATTTGGATGAGGCAGATGATTTAGCTGGAGTTTTGGGACATGAAATTGCACATGCTGACTTAAGACATACCAGCCGTAATCTACAAAAACAATATGGTGTTCAAATTTTATTAAGTATTCTTCTGGGTCAGGATGCAGGACAACTAACGCAAATAGCGGGACAAATTGCTGGTACTGTAGCGGGTTTAAGTTTTAGCAGAGAGTTTGAAGCTGAGGCTGATGATAGAGCGGTAGAGTACAACGCTAAGACAAAATATGCTTGTGATGGAGTTAAGAATTTCTTCCAAAAACTAGAGGACGAAGGAGCCGCAGGTGGTACCCCTGAGTTTTTAAGTACACACCCTAGTCCAGTGACTAGAGTAGCAGATATTACAGCTAAAGCATCAGAAATAGGATGTGACACATCTCTAAGTGGAGACACCGGGTACGAAACTTTCAAAACGAATCTACCCATTTAAAAAGAACAAGCTATAGTAAAAAGGCCAGCTTTCACGCTGGCCTTTTTTATTTTCTACAGTTCAGTACAACAATCCTGCAGTTCAGTACATCTTGTTATAAGAATGTGAAACTATATCCCATCATTGTATCGTAATCAAAAGCGAACACAAATTATATAGTTATGAATACTCAAGGTCAAAAACTCAAAATAACAACATGGTTACTCGCACTGATGTTAATGGTCAATTTCTCAACATCAGGTCAAGGCTTAACCGTACATGATGAGAACAGTTACGATTCAAAATTATCTAGCGGCAAGCATCGCACCACCAAGCTCACGTTTGGCGGATTAAAAAGCTTCAATGTAGAATATAGGGGTGATATTGAGGTCAATGCTCGTGATACTGATATTACGGCAATAGCACCTGGCGGATATTTCGAAGTAAGTAAAACAACATTCGGTAGCAAACGGTCAATTGTTATCGAGCCTTCAGCAGGTAAGCTTGTAAAAGAATATTACGAAGGTCGATCAAAGGTAGATTGGGAGCCTGAAGGAAGAGAATGGTTAGAGGAGATATTGCCTGATTTGGTAAGATCAACTGGTATTGCAGCGAAAAGCAGAATCAACCGGTATTTCAAACAAGGTGGTGTAAACGCTGTAATGAATGAAATTTCAAGAATAGAAAGCAGCTATGTGCAATCCATTTATGGTAAGCTTTTATTTCAAAAACCAGGCCTGACTGACAATGACTTAATCTCGGCAATCTCTCAGTTGTCTAGAGAGATTTCTTCAAGCTACTACTTAGCTCAACTACTGGAGGATACAAGCGATAAATTTCTGACTAAAGACAACACCCGAGAAGCCTACTTTGATGCGGTAGCCAAAATTGATAGCGATTACTACAAATCTCAGGTACTTAAAAAAGCATTTACTGGCACTGCTCCTTCTGAGGCCGTAATGTCAAAAATCATGTACGCTGTTTCCGATATTGATTCAGACTATTATCAATCAGAAGTTCTTAGTGAGTTGCTTAGTATGAGAAATCTTAGTGGCAATGCACTAAATCAAATCATAAAGGCCACTGGCAGTATTGACTCAGATCATTACCAATCTGAGATTTTAAGTAAAGCTATGAAAAAAGATGGCCTGTCAGAAGCAGCTTATAACTCCTTAATGGAGACAATTTCTGAGATAGGCTCAGATTATTATATGTCTCAGGTATTTAGCGATATGCTTGATAGCAGACTTGATGAAAAAGTGTTGACCAACATGGTTAAATTGCTCAATAGAAATATGGGTTCTGATTACTACCTATCCAGTGTGCTTTCAAAAATGATGCGCGATCAGAAAATTGGTGAAAATACTATGGCTGCACTTTCTGAAGCCATAGCTGACATGAGCTCTTCTACTTATGCCGCAGAAATAATTAAAAATGCCTCCAGAGCCAGTAGAATAGAAAAGAAAACACTCATTGCACTTCTTGGCGCAGCTAGTGAAATAGACAGTGATTACTATTTATCAGAAGCACTTACCTCTTTGGCAGATCATGTTAAAGACAGTGATGAAGATGTTAAAAAGGCTTATAGAGATGCCGCTCGAAGAATAGGATCTGATACATATTACGGTCGCGCGGTCAAGGCGATTGATTAAATATATTCTACTCAAAAGAATTCAATAACAACAGGACATGATAAGCTTTCTAATCAATACTGAAATTGTTAGATTGGGCTTATCATGGCCATTTACCACTCTCTAGTTTACGGAAAAATGCGAAAGCTCTGGCTTGGAATCGGCATAAGTTCATTCATCGGCATTACCTATTTCATTTATTTATTCTATAGCGAAAAGGGACTCTTTCCTTCTTTAGGTAGTCACCTGGGATATTTCGCCCTGTGTACGCTGACTACTAACATCATCGGTCTTGCGCTTTACTATTCCGATACTTTTTTAAATAAGCTGGTATCATGGAGTCAGAATTTATCAGGTCGTTTTTTTCTTGGCTTCATCATCAATGCAATTATCACCTTTTTAATACTTGGTACTATTGGTGTCATTTTCCTTAAAATCGACTCACCACAGTTGGCTTTTCAAGAATACACAGAGGTTCATTATGATGTGATTGCCAAGCTTTTGATATTAACTATCATAGGTATTCTAATTTACACGGTTATCAATTTTGCATTATACTCTTACCACCAGTACAATGTAGTACATATAGAAGGGGCTAAAAATAAAAGGAAGCAGCTCGAGTTACAATTTGAGGCTTTAAAGTCGCAACTGAGCCCACACTATTTATTCAACTGTCTCAATACCATTTCATCTTTAATTTTTAAAGACCCACACCTTGCAGAAGATTTTATAAGAAGGCTCGCCTCTACCTATCAGTACATATTAAATAATAACGCCAAGAGGTTCGTGACCCTTCAACAGGAAATAGAGTTTGTTAAGTCTTATAACTACTTACTGCAAGTCAGATTTGAGAATAACCTGAAACTCGATATCAACCTGCCTCCTAATATTATGGACAGTAAAATACCGCCATTAACGCTCCAAATGTTGGTTGAAAATGCAGTGAAACATAATGTAATTTCAAAAGATAGGCCGCTTAGCATATATATCAGCGCCATTGACAATACAGATATTAGCATTACGAATACCAAGACTGAAAAACCTATACATGTGCACTCTATGCATGTAGGCTTAGAAAATATTATCAAGAGGTATCAATTTTTTACCTCCAGAAACATCCGTATAGATGATGCTCAGAAATACACGGTAATGCTTCCAGTTATCCAAAATAGAACAGCCAAGTCAGCATGAAAAAGATGATAATAAATAACGCCTTTTTCAGGTTACTAATTCCACCAGTATATGGCATACTCGTTTACCTGATGATATTGCTTATCAATAATGATATCAGACAGCTGTCTTCAATATTCAGCAGTCAGGAGGTGTATGTATGTATTGGTTTGAGTTATTTGGTAACAGAGGTGCTCAGGCTAAATGCTATTCTGCTTAATAAATTTGATACCACGTATCTGGGCAACAAGATTTTAATTCAATTACTTATCGGAGTACTTGTTACTAATATCACGGTCTCGGTAAGCATATCAGCCTACTTTGAATACATCGTACAGTTCGGCATTACCGACACGCAGCTGATCATCTTTAACGCTATTTTCGGTGTCTCCAGTTTATTATACAACCTGCTGTTTTTCAGCCACCTTTACCTCCAAAAGCAAAACATATCGCAGCTAAATGAAGAAAGGCTATTAACTGATATGGTTGAAAATGAGCTTAGAAATTTCAAACATGAGGTAAACCCCACATTGCTTTATGATAGCCTTGAAACATTGATTTCGCTCGTTCATAGAGATGCTGATGAGAGCGAAGAGTATATTGATCACCTGTCATCAGTCTACCGTTACATACTCAGCAACAAGAAAACGGAATTCACCACTTTGGCTTCTGAACTAAAAGCTGCGAATCACATTGTCCATTTACTTAATTACAAGTTCGACAATAAGATTACGTTAAAGTCTAATTTACCTGACACTATTCTGGATGCACCTGCGGTACCGGGTTCGTTTTCCATTTTAGTTGAACGAGCTATCAGAATGACAATCATCAATAAATATAACCCACTACAGATTTCAATAGAGTATGAAAAAGCGGATGGTTATATTGTAATTGAATATGCCCTTAATGAAAGGTTAAGCCCAATGGATGAAGATATCTTGGATAAGATTCAGAATTCTTATGGCTATTATAGCGAAAAACCAGTAGTGCATGTAAGGGCTTATGATCAAAATTATGTTAAAATACCGATGTTGGCAGTTATGGAAGAACCCTTAACTTCGGAAGAGGTTAGTGTTATTTTTTGATTTTCAATGGTCGTAAAAATTTGTCAATATTGCTCGCTGGCTTTAAAATCTAATATTAATAAATGAATGTACTTATAGTTGAGGACGAGGTGCCTGCCGCTGAAAAACTTGAGCGCTATTTAGCTAAGTATGATACGGACATCAAGGTTTTAGAAAAACTCACTTCAGTGGCCGTCAGTGTAAAATGGCTGAATCAACATCAGGATGAGCTAGACCTTATCTTTATGGATATCCAGCTGATAGATGGCAAGAGCTTCGAGATTTTTGAGCAAGTGAGCATTCAAAAACCCATAATATTCATTACTGCATTTGATGAATATGCCATAGATGCCTTCAAGGTCAATAGCATCGATTACCTGCTTAAGCCTATTACCTTTGATGACCTGAGCCAGGCCCTCAACAAACTGGAAGGACTAAAAAAGAACTTTGGTAGCAACGCTAAACCAGCTATTGATCTTTCTCAGGCCCTGGCACAACTGCAGCAAAAGACCTACAAAACCAGATTTATGGTAAAGCTGGGTGAGCACATAAGATCTATTGTTGCAGATGATATAGCCTTATTTTATGCAGAAGGACGTGATGTTTATCTCGTAACCAATGAAAGAAGAAAATTTATCATTGATTATAAACTGGAGGAGCTTGATGAAATTTTAGACCCTTCCCTATTCTATCGTGCTAACAGGTCGTTTATTACAAATATCAATGCCATAAAAGATGTTGTGGTTTATTCTAATAGTAGGTTAAAAATCTCCCCATCTATTGATTTGGATAAAGAGATCATTGTAGCTCGTGAAAAAGTAAATGCTTTTAAAGAGTGGTTTAATGGGTTGTAGTTGATTGCTTGATCAACCGATCATACCTCGTCATGCCGGAAAAA
>NZ_SMLV01000416.1:0-22447 GCF_009711525.1 Fulvivirga lutimaris | reverse complement strand
GGGAGATCCCGGACAATTTTATTCCATGCTTAATAAAGGAATAAAATTTCCGGGATGACGGTTCTGGTACGGACATTAAACAAAAAACACCACGCCTTGGGCGTGGTGCTACTCCTATCATTTTTTACTGCTTAGTTAATCAAATGATATTTCTTCTATATCTTTCCACTGTATGTAAGTAGGCCTGTTTTTGTCTTTGAAAACCAATACTCCAGTATTCATATCTGAAACATCCTGTCCTTCACCTAGCATGATCTTCTCTCCATTCTTTAAAGTCACATCACTATTATCATAATTTCTTGGCACTATCTTACTGATGTGTTTGAAAGGGATAATGTATTCGATATGATCATCTTCACCTTGTAACACTTCATAATCGTACTCTTCGTCCAGATCGAAAATGATCTTGCCTGATAATGTTTCTCCTTTTGTTGTTTTTACAGTAGCACTTAGTTCTTTCTGCGTTTTAAAGCTTGAATAGGCTTTAGGTTTTTCTGCCACTTTCGAGAAAGTCACTTTTTTAAATTCTCTCCATGGAATATCCACTCTGCCTATTTTATCATTGGTAACAATAATTCCTCTGTTTTCAGAATTCACATCATTACTACCTCTTAAGTCCATCTCTCTGCCAGAGTTTAACACGACTCTACTTCTAAAGCCGTCTCTTTCAATAGACTTCAGCTTACCAAAATCGATAGACACATCACCGTCTTCAGTATCACCATCTAGCTTATCAGTACTTACTCTTTCATCATGATCCCACTGGATAAAACCAGTAAATGTTCCACCATAAGTTTCAACGGTACCATATAACGGCTCACCAAACTTGTCAGCAATTTTTGCTGGAGCATCAGAAAATTCTACAGTTTCAATTCTAGACCAGTCGAGTTTTATTTCTCCAATTTCTGCATCAATAACCTTCACATCTGAGGCTACATCATTGTAACCTTCACCATCCACATCAAATTTTTGACCGTTCTGAAGTGTGATCTCGGCTCTTTGTCTGCCTGTTGGACGGATGGTTTTAATCTCTCCGAACTGACAAACAAATTGGTGCTGGTGCTTATTATCATAATCATCATTTGACCATCTGACACTTATGAAATCACCCCAATGATAGCTGTTGCCGTTTCTTCTTCGATAGTGATCTTCAAGATCATCCATCTCTTCACGAGAGAGGTAATTGAGGTTGTTGTTTCTTTCCTTGGAAGCATTAAACATGTCCGTCCAGTAGGCTTCCTCTTTTCCCCATCGCAATGCACCCGTGAATGATTTTCCATCTATAGTGGTGACCTTTCCATATAGAAATCCTTCATCCTGGGCTTGAGTATTGCCCGCGCATAGGAAAAAGAGAATGGCTACTGCAAGTGTTGTAATCTGTTGTTTCATTGTTTTGAGTTTTTGACCTTGAAAGTTTCGTTTTTGACCGCGTCAACTAAATGACAATTCAAATATGAAAACTGTAGGGCTATATATATAGTGTATTAGGATGAGTCGGACTATAAACAGACCGAATCGGGAAAAGTGTTGACTGAATTTTGTCAATTAATTTTCTAACCCTACGAAGTCCAGACATTTGAATCTAAGACACAATTCATTTAACTTGTAGTAATTCATAAAGCCCTAAGTCATAAATGGGAATTGTGATTAATCATCTTTAAGCCTAATTATGTCTGAAGTTGTTGGTTCAAATGTAATCGTCCATTTTTTAGATGCTGAGGCAGAAATTCTGTCCATCAATGGAATCGATTATATCTTAAATGGTCAGGCATCAGAAGCGCTTATTGGTCAATCCGCATTTGATGTTTATAAGGATGAATCAACAATTACATCAGATATTAAAGCAGCATTATTAGGTAAGAGCATTGAAAACACTATTACCTATAGCAAACGGAAATTTCAAACCAAATGTATTCCCAACGCCTCTGGGCTGCTCATGGTCTGGATTGATATTACAGAACAGCTAAGGAAACAAACTAAAATCATTGAAAGTGAAGAGCGTTTCAAAACCCTTTTCAATTATGCTAGTGACGCCATCTTTATGATGGATAGCAAGACCTTTGTTGACTGCAATGAATCAACCCTGCGGATTTTCAAATGTAAAAGAGATCAGATTGTAGGCGAAACGCCTTATCGGTTTTCACCAGCCTACCAACCTGATGGCAGGTCATCAGAGGAGTCTGCTATGGAAAAAATAATAGCGGCCATGGAAGGAAATCCTCAATTCTTTGAATGGCAGCATATCCAATATGACGGCACTCCTTTCGATGCTGAGGTATCTTTAAACCGGTTGGATATTGGAGGCAATGTCTATATTCAAGCTATTGTTAGGGATATTACCGAAAGAAAAATTGCTGAAAATAAAATTCAGCAGAACAATGAGGAGTTACAGCAGATCAATCAGGAGCTGGATCGATTTGTTTATAGTGCCTCTCATGATCTTAGAGCACCCATTGCTTCACTTTTAGGTCTCGTCAACTTGTTGAAGAAGACGGAGCATGATGAGGTGTTACAGCTTGCAAAACTTCAGGAGAAAAGTCTACACCGATTGGATTACTTTATTCAGGACATTGTGGACTACTCAAGAAATAAACGTCTGAAGATTGAGATTTGTAAAATTGATTTTAAGAAAGAGTTTGATGCCACATTTGAGCTCCTTAACTACATGGACAATGTGAGTAAAATCAAAAGGAATTTCTGCATTGAAGGTGATATGGACTTTTATTCCGATCCTTTTAGGATTAAAATCATCTTTAACAATCTGATATCTAACGCTATCAAATATGCTGATATGTCAAAGCCTGAGCCCTATATCAACATAAATATCAAAATTGAAAAGGACCATGCCCGAATATCAGTGAAAGACAATGGTGAAGGCGTTGATGAAAATGCAAAAAAAAGGATTTTCGAGATGTTCTTCAGAGCGTCTGAAAAGGGTTCAGGATCTGGCTTGGGTTTATATATCGTTAGAGAATCTATTGATAAACTCAATGGCAATATTGAGGTTAACTCTACTCGCTATGAAGGAACTGAGTTTATTATTATGCTACCCAATGCGAATGAAAAACAAAGTTAGACCTATCCATACCAGGTCTAACCTTATTAAAACACTTCTAATCTTCCTTCAATAAATTAACAGGGTTTACCGAAGCTGAACGATAAGCATAATAGACCACCGTTACCATTGAAATAACGGTAGCAATAGCACCAGATAACATTAACATCCAGAAAGAATTTTCTACTCTATAGGCAAAACCTTCTAACCACTGATCAAGTCCATACCAGGCAATTGGAATGGCGATAATTGAAGAGATCAACACCAGACGCATAAAGTCTGTTGAAAGCAACATAATTATTTGGCTCATTCTGGCACCCATCACCTTTCTCACCCCTACTTCCTTTGCCCTGCGCTCTGCCATAAAGGCCATTAGTCCGAAAAGCCCAAGGCAGCAAATCAAAATCGCCAATCCTGAAAAGGCAATAAACAGCTTACCCGTTAAGCGCTCATCATCATAGTCTTCAGCCATTACCTCGTCAAGGTATTCAAAAGCGAAAATTTTATCCGGAGCATAATCATTCCATAAATTCTCGAGCCCGGCAAGGGCTTCTGGTGTTCTATTAGCCGATATCCGAATGTTGGCTGCACGCACCGGTCGCTCATAATAGGTGCATCTAAGCTCTAAAGGAGCCACTTTATTATGCAGTGACTCGTAATTAAAATCTTCCACCACACCAATGATGATCTTTTTGGCACCCTCTTGAACAATTGTTTGTCCAACAGCTTCACTTGGATACCAGCCCATAGCTCTTGCAGTAGTGGCATTCAAAATCACATTTTCAGGCCCTTCGTTCTGATGATTCACTTCAGTGGCCAGAAAATTTCTTCCAGCTATTAATTGTATGCCCATGGTTGGAATATATTGTTCATCTACATGCAGCATAGTTGCATTGATCCAACCTTCAGACTGATCTGGATGACGTAAAACATTGCCTTCATGAATGGCATCGATAGGAAAACTTGAAACCGCTACCGCCTCCACGCCAGGCAGATTTCTAGCCCTTTGAGCAAAAACTTCAATCTTATCTTCAGAGAAAGGAAGCTGATCTATGCTAATGAGTTGATTTTTATCAAAACCTAAAGAGGTGTTTGATAAAAAATGAACCTGACGATAAACCGTTGCTGTGCCCGCTATCAATAATACCGCTATCACAAATTGACCTATAACTAATAATCTTCTAAAACTGTATCTACCTCTACGCACCGCATTTTTCTGGAATACAACGGCTGGTCGAAAATGAGATAAATAAAGTGCCGGATAAAACCCTGATAAAAGACCAAGAATAATGGGTAAGCCTATTATTACTATAAGGCCGAAAGGTGAAAACATAATAGATAAGGAAAGCGCTTTCCCCGTCATGGCCTGAACAAAAGGCAAGGTTATCTGAGTAACAGGAAGGGCAACAGCCATAGCTATGAAGCTTATCAATGTTGATTCCATTAGAAACTGAATCACAAGTTCCTGTCTGTAGGCCCCAACGGCTTTACGAATACCCACCTCTAATGTACGATGAGAAGCCTTGGCTGTAGCAAGGTTTACAAAATTTACGATTGCAATAATTAATATAAGCACTGCAATGAGCGCAAAAAAATAGACCAAATCCTTGCTGGAGTTTGCTTCATATTCAGCCATCAGGTTGGATTCCAGGTGAATGGAAGGAACGGGCTGTAAAAAATAATTGTAGTGATTACCAGCATCCAACCAGTTTTTAAAATCGTTATCCCCTTCTGATTGGTGTTCTTCGGAGATTTTAGTAATCTTTTCTTCTAAAGTAGAGATATCAACATCAGGGTAAACTTTTATATAAGTCAAAAACCCCCAATATCCCCAATTTTCAGCAAACTGAGGAGGAAGGGAAAGAGACTCAATACTAGTAATAACCTCATACGTGAAATGCATTGAAGAGAGAGGATCTTCAATAACCGCTACCACGGTAAACTCATGTTTTTCACCTCCCATAATCATACTCATTGCCTGCCCAATGGGTTCTTCACCATCAAAGTATTTTTTAGCAGCCTTCTCTGTTAAAATCACGCCATCTTTTCGCTGAAAAAATTGGTTAGAAATGGTTCCTTTTATAATTGGGGCATGAAAAAGATCGAAAAAACCTGAATCCACAGACATAATTTCCTGCTCTCGCAACTTTGTGCCTGAGCGACCAAATGTCAAATTCTCCATTGACACTCTAGTATAGTTCTCTACTTCGGGAAGTAACTCATTAATAGTTGGAGCCACTGGCGGTGGAATAATTGCCCAATTAACTTCGTTTTGTGGGTATACCCGGTTTAGCGCTACCCGGTACAGGTTTTCTGATTGAGGGTGGTGCTTATCATAAGAGAGCTCGAAATTCACATAAATGGCAATAATAAAGCATGCAGCGAGGCCCACGCCTAAACCAATAATATTGAGAATAGAATGCAGTTGGTGTTTTAAAATGTTTCGCCAGGCAACGAGTAGATATTGAGATAACATGACATTGGTGGTTTAATGAAAATTAATCAATTAAAACCAAACCCAATGCCCAAATCATATGTTATTGAAAATCAATTACTTAAAATATAACTCATCATTAAACCGTATCATAATGACACAATTGATTGTGTCAAAATCTTACAGAGTATCAAAATCTTACTGATCCAGCCACTTCTTAAACTCGGGGGTTCGGTCTGCGCTGATAACTATATCATCCTCCGCTTCTGGGTTGAGGTTTATCTTAATCCGGCCTTTGAAATAGGGATGGATCTCACTTATAGCATCGAATTTCGTGATGTACTTTCTATTAGCTCTGAAGAATAGCTTTGGGTCAACCTGCTGATCTACAACTTCGAGTGTCTGATCGTACGGATATTTCTTACCATCATACCCAACAATATAGGTTAGCTTATTAATACTACAGAAGTAGGCGATTTTCTCGACTGGAATGGCCAGAATCTTCTGACCCGTTTTGATCATGAAGCGGCTTTTGAAATCCTTTTGCTGAGACTGCATTAAAGCAATAATCTCCTGATAAGGTATTTTATCAGCATCGCTGGCATTATTCTTTTGAACCTTACTTAGCGCCTGTTCCATTTTCACTTTTTGAATAGGCTTAAGCAAGTAATCCACACTATTGACTTCAAAGGCCTTAATAGCATACTGATCATAAGCGGTGGTAAATATCACAGGATTATGATATTCTATTGACTCAAAGAACTCAAAACTGAGCCCGTCAAGAAGACGAATATCACTGATGATTAAATCGGGCGTTTCGTTCTTTTCATACCACACTTTAGCATCTTCAACAGTTTTTATGATGTCCAAAATCTCTAAGCTGTCATCTATCTCATGAAGCAGCTGTTTTACTTTCTGCCCTGCTAGTGTTTCATCTTCAAGAATCAGTACTTTCATATCAAATGCTTTCTACCTCCAAAATAGGCACAGTAATACAGAACTCATCATTACTCTTGTTAATGATTACCTGCTCTTCAGTAAAATAGCTGTACCTGCGTTTAATATTCTTTATTCCCGACCCTTCAGGCTGTCCTGGATCTTTAGGTCTTTCATTTAGATTATTGCATACCTTAAGAAGCTTTCCTTTGGCCTCAACATCAATCTTCAAAGGTTTCTTTTCGCTTGCCACATTATGCTTAATGGCGTTTTCTATCATTAGCTGAATGGTTAAAGGCGGGATCATCATAAACCTTACAGATTTATCAATATCAATATTGAAGATGATATTTTCCTCAAAACGGGTTTTCAATAAATAGATATAAGCATCGATAAACTCCAGCTCATCTTCAATGGCTATGAGATCTTCATCTTTGGTCTTCAATAAAGATCGATATACATCAGCAAACTTATCCAGAAAGCGTTTTGACTCCTCTTTACTGGTATCAATCAAAGAAGATAGAATGTTTAAATTGTTGAAAAGGAAATGTGGATCAAGGTGACTTTTGAGATTATCCAACTCAAACTTCAATGTCTCTTTTTTAAATTTTTCTGTCTCCAGTACCGATTTCTGCCAGTGCCTTAAAAAGTACATACTGAAATACACTGAAAATGCAGGTATAAAAAGCACCAGGCCATACGCATTAGTCACTACAATCTGAGATGTAGTTGGCGGCTCGTTAGTCAGTGCCCATTTAAATAACAAATAGGCCAGGTTTATTATAATCAGGGAGTAAACAATACCGAAGGTAAGATGGGAAAACAACCTTCTGCTACCAAACTTTAACCATGGCAGCTTTTTATCGAAAAGCAATGATATGAAGCCGTTGCCTATAATCAGCAAGGCCAAAACAGCTATGATCCAACCTATAGTATAGTAAACTTCTACGGCCAGGCTAAGTGCATATAAGATATAGGCTATTACCAGAAGAAATACTGAAAGAATGGTAAGTAATAGATGCTTCTTCTTCAACGAGTACAGGATTGATGTTTTACGAATTTAAGTTAATCGAAAACAATTTCCGTTACATTCTTCCACTCAATGTAAACAGGCTCGTTCCCTCCTTTTGTATAAACCAATAGTCCTGCATTTCTATCAGACACATCACGTGCATCCCCCAACAGAAGTTCATTTCCGTTTCGAAGCACTACCATTGAATAGTTATAATTCTTCGGCCTGATTGATTTTATGTTTCTGAAAGGTATTTTATACTCCACATCATCATCTTTTGCCTCAAGTATTTCCAACTCATAGGCTTCATCGAGGTCAAATATAATCTGTCCATCAATCTGCTCATCATCATAAGTATAAACCTTGCCACTTAAGCCTTTGGGCATTGTATAGCTCGCATAAGACGATCCTGATGCCTTTGCCTTTTCATAAGTCACAGCCTTAAAACTGCTCCAAGGTATATCTATCTTTCCAACATTATCAACGCTGACAATTATTCCCCTATTACCATTATTAACGTCATTTGATCCCGTTAAATAAAACTCTCTGCCAGAGTAAAGAACTATTTGGCTACCATTTCCCCCTCGCTCTATCTTTTGAATTTTATCAAAGGTGATTGATACGTCACCATCTCTGGTATCACCATCTAATTTATCAGTACCAATTCTTTCATCATGATCCCATTGTACATAGCCCGTAAAATTGCCTTTTCTGTGGGTTTCAACCGTACCATATAAAGGTGCTCCCATTATTCTAGAGAGGTTTTTTGGTGTCTCCATGAACTCAACTTTTCTAACCCTATTCCATGAGAGGTTTACTATTCCAAGTTCATCGTCAAGCACTACAATTCTTGAACTACCATCATTATAACCTGAACCTGAAAGTCTGATTTCTTCTCCATTTTTAAGCACTACAGTCATTCTTTCATTCCCATTATTTTGTAGTGTCTTCATATCACCAAACTGGCAAGAAAACTGATGTACAGTACCACTAGACTTGTCATCCCAAATAGATGAAATCCTCCAATCTAAATCTCTCCAGCTATCGCTACTACTTTTTTTTCTTTTAAATTTTGCATATTGATTTTCAACCTTGGCTGCGTTGAAGTGATCGTTCCAATATGCTTCTTCCTTTCCCCATCGCAGCTGACCTTTATAAGTATTATCAGATGTGTAAACCTTTCCGTAAATAAACCCTTCAGTATTTTGCGCTTGCAATGTGGTCATAGCAATGAACATTGCTACAGCTATACCTAAAATCAACTGCAACGCTTTTCTATTCTTCTCCATAAAACATATTAAGTTCTCCAACGAATCCATGACACAAATAACTTATAAATAAAGGTAAGCGGACAGGCATTGAGGCTCTATTGGTATTTGAAAAGACTGAAATGAGAAATCAAGTTACTGAATCGGACAGAGCAAAATTGTTATCCTCCTGATTGTTTGGCTTTGTAGCCTTCGGCATGTAATAGTTCAAGCACCTTTTTTCTGAAATCTCCCTGAATGAGAATTTCTCCATTCTTGGCTGAACCACCAACACCACATTTAGATTTGAGAAGCTTACCCAAATCTTTAAGATCATCTTCGCTACCAACAAACCCTTCTACCAAAGTCACTTGTTTTCCACCCCTTGACTTTTTGTCAAGCATCACCTTTAATTGCTGATGTTGAGGGTCTAGTGTTTCTTGTTCTTCGTCTCCTGCAGATTGATAGTCGTAATCGTTGCTGGTTGAATAGACAACACCATCACGATTTTTCCATTGATTCTTTTTGGCCATCATAAATATTTTTAAAAATCAGGACATGGGATTTGCATCACATGCTTCGGTGGTTTTCGAGGGTCTCTGTTAGACCATGAGTAAGATATTGATATCTCATGTGCACCTCCACTACGGGCACCAAGCTGAGAAATGGTATAATCATAGCTATACCCTATATTGAGTACATCATCCTTACCTTTTTTAGTAAAGCCTACAAGCATTACAACAGATTCATTATTACTAAACCCTTCTATCGATTTTGTTGGCAAACCTCTGTACCAAGCACCAAAAATCATAGGTTCCATGGTTAAATAAAGACCTAAATCCAGCTGATCGAACTCCCCTTGAGATTTATATTGAAATGTTGGTGTAATACTACGTTCCTGCGGTTTTGTAAACATACCTGATCCCATTATCCCGGATTTAAAAGGTATTCTGAGTCCGCCATGAAATGACGTTTTAATTGGCAACTCTTTTGGATCTGCATCTTCTTCAAAAGCCTGATTTGGCGTATTGATATGATTTACTGTAGTACCCAACCATGCATTTTTCGTATAGAACACACCGCCAAATGATAGGTCAAAAAAACTCTTGGTTAGGTTTCCAAATGTTTCTAAAGAAGGGTTTTCTATCTCTCCTGTTACTGGATTAAACTGATCGCCAAATGTTAAATCTGCAAAATTTACATTACGATTATAAAACCCAACTTGTACCCCTGGTCGGAAAGTCAACCACTCTGTTAAATAAAGCTGATAAGCATATTGCAATCCCACCATAGTCGACTTTAGTCCTGCCTGCCCTTCAGTATCACGCATAAGAAGAAAGCCTACACCACTATTATAATCTTCCAGATAAGTATCAAAATAGGCAGATAGAGTGACAAAATTAGCCTCAATAGCAGGCCATTGATTTCTATAATTTAGACCAACTCTTGCCTGTTGAGTGGCACCAGCAAATGCCGGATTCAAATACAACGGTGCTGAGTAAAACTGCGAGAATTGTGGATCTTGTGCAGTTACCATTACCGGCAATGTCAGCATAAACAGGCAAATTAACGTGAGGAATTTACGCATGAAAAATTGGTCTATCATTTGCTCTAAATAGCAAAATATGTATAAAAAATAAAACAAGTACCGCTTCCAAAAATAAACAAACTTAGATTCATACCATAACGGCATTTTGAGCTTATTTGTATAATTTAGTATTTAGACTTAAAAATTTTCTTGCGCTGTATGGCAATCAGAACCACACTAAAACAGTTTAATAGATAAATAAATTTTGTGAGAATGCTCCATAGTTTACCCCGCAGGTTATTTCTGCTTTTCATTTTCTTAGTTGGTGGTTTAATTCAGGTTTCTGCTCAGAGTAACTCTAACCTTAATTGGTATTTTGGTGGCAATCAGAATAATTTCAGGTTTGTACGTCCTGACTACACTACTGAAAATGTTACCCTGCCTAATAATCTGGGAACCGGAGGTAGTGCCGTAGCTACTGACCCTGTAACAGGAGCATTGCTATTTTATACTGATGGGGTAACGGTTTATGATGCATTTAACAGTGCCTTAAGCCCTAATTTAAATGGCAATTCATCTTTCAACCAAGGTGTAGTAATTTGTACAAATCCTGCTGACTCAACAGAGTTTTTCATTTTTACAAATAATGGCACAAACATTAGCCGATCTGTGTTTGACAAAACGGCTTATGGTCCAGGTAATCCAGGATTTCCAGCCCCAGGTCAGGGAAGTTTAAGTGCACCAATTAACGACATAACCGGTCTGCCGTCAGGAACGCTGTCAGAGGGGATGATTATCATTTCAAATGATGTACTAGATGGATTCTGGTTAATTACATATGATGAAGCCTCAAACAATTATAATGTAACAAGCATCGATAACGCTGGAACAATTAATACTGCCTCTGTAGCAATAGCAGGTACCCCAACTTCAGTGGAGAACTTTTCTTACAATGCATTTACCAATCAAATAGCAGTTGCACCATCAAACCCAGCTGAAGAAGTTGCTATACTCAATATAGACCCTGCTACAGGAACTTTGACTTTTGTTTCAACCATCGCTGGAACCAACACCAGTGGTTTATCTTCCAACATCTACGATACCGAATGGAGTAATAATGGAGAAATCCTTTACTTGTCAGGAAATTTTGGAGGTGGTATAGATCAATTGATGCAAATAAACTTCACAGATAGTCCGCCTACGTTAAGACCCGTTAGTGGGCAGATATTATCCAGAAGCTTTGGACTTCAAATGGGCCCCGACAGTACTATTTATCATCTTTATGAAGCAGGGTTCGGACAATTTAGAGTTGGAAGAATCAATGCTCCTGATTCGGTGGTTTCACAAACATTATATAACCCAAGAGCTTTTGGTAATGTAGCCTTTGCTGGGATGCAGTTTCCAGCATTCTTACCTAATATTGATCCAATGGCCACTGTGGATTTTTCATTTGCAGGAATCTGTGCCAATGTACCTACTTTCTTTTTCCCTGAAGTTAATCCTCCCGCAGATAGTGTAGTTTGGGATTTTGGCGATGGAAATTTTTCAAGACAATTAAATGGCATCAATACCTATGCCGCAGCAGGGCAATATGATGCTAAACTCTTTGCTTTTCTTAATGGATCTGTAGACTCTGTTACTAAAACAGTAGATATCATAGATTTCGACATACAGATAAGTGGCTTTCCACAATCTGACACATTATGTGCGGAAGATTTTCCAAAAGATTATACAGCTACAGCTTCTGGAACTAATGCGGGAAGTGTCACATTCCGTTGGTCTAATAATGATGTAGACGGAGCTACAACCACCATCACCGAGCCGGGCAGCTATTATGTAATAGCCACAGATCCTAATGGCTGTGAAGCCTATGCACCATTGCAAGTAGTGGAGTACCGGGCTATAGAACAACGTGCGTTCATTTGGTATTTTGGTAATAATGCCGGTATAGATTTTAATCCATTATCAGATGACCCACCAGGCCCAGCTGTGCCCATACCTTTAGGGGATCCTACTATTTACAATGGTGGTAATCAAATGCAGAGCTCTGAAGGAGCTGCCATCTATTGTGATGATAATGGTAACCCTATATTCTATACCAACGGAGAAAGTGTTTTTGATAGAAGCGGAACTCCCGCAGGCTCACCATTCGCTACAGACATTGGTGGCGACCAAAGTGCTGCTCAATCTTCTTTTATAGTACCCTTTCCCGGTGATGCCACTTTATATTACATTTTCCTGTCCAAACCTACTTATAGTAACTCGGGATCATTTGAATATGAGTTCAGCTATGTTATCTATGATCTTAAACAACGACAAGGCTTTGGAGATTTGGTAAGAGATATTAATGGAGATGTGGTTTCCACAGTATTATATAACGGTAATACTGAAAGAATTACTGGAAACAATAACTGGGTGATTGTTCATGAATTTGGTAACAACAACTTTAGGGCCTACCCAATAACAGCTTTAGGAATAGGTAACCCCGTGATTTCTAATGTTGGAACTTCACATACAACTACTTCATCAACTGCTGGACAGGGATATATGAAGTTATCAAATGGAGGTCAGTTGGCAGTAGCTTTGTCTATTTCAAATACAGAGAATTTTGTTGAACTTTTTCAGTTTGATAACGCAACCGGAGCTGTAAGTATGCCAGTAAGTTTAGATTTTGGCAGTGAAACAGGTCAGGTTTATGGCGTTGAATTTTCGCCAGATGAAAACAAGGTGTTTGCTACTTTGAGAAATGCTGGTGGAGGTACTAAAATCTTCTGGTGGGAGATTGATACGACAACAGTGGCTGGAGAAGTAACTGATCCTGATTATATAATAAACTCAAGAGAAGAAGTGGCCTTTGAGGCCGGTGTTGATTTGGGAGCTTTGCAACAAGGTCCAGATGGACAGATTTACATAGCTAAAGATGGAGCCCCTAACCTAGCTACTATCTCAAATCCTGATGGTATACCTGGACAGACAGATCCTGGTTACAATGCATCTGGATTCAGCCTTGCAGGTGGAACCACAAGCACATTAGGCCTACCTAACTTCATTAATCAATTCAGTAATTCACCACCGGGTCTATTGTTAGTTGTATTCAACGGTTGTTCAGGTGAACAAAATGATTTTAGTGTATTAAATCCTTCGAGCCTTGAGCGATACAGATGGAGAATAAATGATGATACTGGTACAGAAGTATTGCGAAGTGCAGTCACTGATGATGGAGGTTTTAGTTTTACGATTACGACTCCAGGCACCTATACTGCTATTGTAGATGTGATTCCTGAATGTAGCACTTTTGATGTGCCTGTCTCTTCGGTACAACAGAATTTTACCATTAGCCCATTACCTTCTTTTACTATAGAAAACGCTACAGATCCAACCGGATGTAGTGTTAATGATGGAAGCTTTGATATAGATATTACCAGTACCGGCACTTTTATATATGCTATTTCAGGGCCAGTTGGCGTAAGTCCGGATACTGTAACAGCACCTACCGTAGTTAATATTCCAAATCTTGCTGCTGGTGGCTATACTGTGACTGTTACAAACGCAGTAACTGGGTGTATTGAAACAGATGCTGTGGCATTAAATGACCCTGCACCCTATGATGTGTTTGCTTCCGCAACTAATTCTGACTGTGAAGGAAATAACGGAACTATTGAAGTTATAGCCAATGGAGCTCCACTTGATCTGACCTATGTATTGCGAATTCAGGCTAACTCATCAGTAGCAGCTACTGGCACAGAAAGCGCGAACTTATTCAGTATATCTGCACCTATTGGCACTTATTTGTTAGAGTTAACAGATGTTAATGGTTGTACAAAAACAGTTTCTGATCTTACTATCACTCCTCCTCCATTGGCCAATTTGACAATACCAGATGAGGTTATAGTTTGTGATGATCAAACAGCTTTGATCATTTATTCTTCAACTAATGCCATATCAGTGAATGTTACAGGTCCTTCACAGCCTGTGTTCCAAAATGATAATAATGCTGATCCTGATACCGTATCCGTTAGTACGGCTGGGACTTATACTTTTGTAGCCACTGGTGATGGTGTTAATATTTGTGATAATGTAGATGCACTGGAAGTGATCTTTAATTCGCCTAGTGATAATCCATTTGATTCGAGATATGTTATCTGTCCTGAGGATCCTTCTCCTGATAATAGAACAGTGACCTTGCCTAGCCCACCTACTGGATTTGAATCAGTTAGATGGTTTACACCTAGTGGTAATGAGATCACAGGAAATTTGGCTGATTATCAATTCAATGCTACTGGAGACTCTCTGGTAATAATGAACAATGGAATTATAACAGCAGAATTGACCAACTTCTTTGGCTGTGTGACCGTTGCAGAGATTAACATTTTTGAAGATTGCAAGGCTAGAATCAATGCTCCAACAGCCTTCTCTCCAAATGGTGATGGACGAAATGACAGCTTTGTCGTATTTCCTATATTAGTTTCTGAAGATGATTTCGAAATATTTATATTCAACCGTTGGGGTGAATTAATTTTTCAGTCCAATCAGCTTGACTTTGCATGGAATGGTACGTATAATAATGAAAATTCAAGACCATTGCCTGGTGGCACTTATGCTTATAGGATAAACTTTAAAAGTGCCGCTAAGCCTGAGGAAGGTATTCAGGAAATGCGTGGAGGAGTAACCTTAATTAGATAAAACAAAAAAATGAAAACAAGTAAATTATTGATCTTCTGTGGTTTAATGTTGGCTTTAACATCATTTTCCACTTTTCAGGTTTTTAATACTTCTATGAAAATCAATGTGCGCAACGAACTGGGCAATATTGAAGAAGGTGTTTCTGTACAACTTTTCGGTAGTGAAGAGGATTACAGAAATGAAACCAATCCAGTCACTGAAAAACTAGTTACCGACAAGAAAGGCAATGTTAAATTCAAAGAACTGGAAAGTAAAGTGTATTACGTTAGTGCAGTAAAAGGTGATAAAAACAATATTGGTGCTGGTGTTGCAACTGCTAAGTTGGAAGACGGTAAAATGAACAAGCTAACCATAATTATAGAGTAATTGCATAGGAAGAACTTAATTCAAAAATTAGAATACTACAGCCCTGAAGATGATAATGAAAAAGCCTTCAGGGCTTCTTTTTTGTCATTTATTAATGCTTACCCTAACTGTTTTGAAAGATCATTGCAAATAGGCCATATCACAGGATCAGCCTGGATAGTGAATCAAACCTATGATATGGCACTGCTGACTCACCATAAAAAACTGAACAGATGGTTGCAGCTTGGTGGTCATGCTGATGGAGAAGCGGATATCATCAAAGTATCAACTAAAGAAGCATTAGAAGAATCCGGGTTATCTTCTATTAAGTTGGTAAGCACAGACATTTTTGATATCGATATCCATACCATTCCTGCTCGTAAATTAGATCCCGAACATTTGCACTATGATATAAGGATGCTTTTCACTGCTAACGAGAACGAGCCCTTCACTATTAGTAATGAATCTAATGACTTAGGGTGGAAAGCCCTTAATGAGCTTAAGTCCTACTCAAAAAATAATGAGTCAATACTTCGAATGGCCAAAAAAACTAAAGCGCTACTTGCCAGCAATAAACAGTAAACCAAAGGCAATAACAACCATCCAAAACATGTGAGGTACCAGTACAGGTATAATGATGATTGACATTTTCATCAATACACAAAGTACTACAACTATTATGGCCACCAACTTTATAATTGAACGTGTTTTGTTACTCATCTTATTTCTTTTGATTAGATATGGGTAAAGATAATAATTATCTCAATTTGACCTAGACTCTATTTCAACGGAGTTAGATATTCCTTACTCGCTAAAAAGATAAAAATCAATAAGTTTGCACATCGAATTAAGTTATGGCTGAAATAGGCAAAGACATAATTAAGGCAAAGGCGCTTTTAGAAGCAGGGCAGTTGGTAGCTATACCCACAGAAACCGTATATGGACTGGCAGGAAATGCTTATAACCTGGATGCAGTAGCCAATATATTTGCTACAAAAAATCGGCCTGCGTTTGATCCGTTGATTGTACATACTTACAGTTTAGACCAAGTGAAAAATCTTGTAATAGAGATTCCAGAAAAGGCTGCCATTTTTGCTAAGCACCATTGGCCAGGACCTTTGACTTTATTGCTCAAAAGAAAAAGTATTATCCCTGACCTAGTTACCTCAGGACTTGACACGGTAGCTGTTAGAATCCCTAACAAAGAGCTGACATTAGAACTTTTAAAGTCTCTTGACTTTCCATTGGTCGCTCCAAGTGCTAATCCATTTGGCTATATCAGCCCTACTTCAGCACAACATGTTGAAGATCAGCTGGGAAGTAAGATACCCTATATTTTAGATGGTGGTGAGAGTCATGTTGGTATTGAATCTACCATTATTGGTTTTGAAAATAATGAGGTTACCATCCATCGTTTAGGTGGTGTTAGCGTTGATGAAATAGAAGTGCTTATTGGGAAAGTCAAAGTCAAAACGCATTCCAGTTCTAACCCACTTGCTCCCGGAATGCTGGAAAATCATTATAGCCCTTTGACTCCCATTCTGTTAGGAGACATTGAATCAAACATTGAAGAACATAATAGCAAAAAGCTAGGTATACTCTCCTTTTCCTCTGATTTTGGGCAAGAAACTCAAAAAAAACTAGCTCCTGATGGTAAAATGACCACTGCAGCGAAAAACTTATTCGCTTATTTGAGGTGGTTAGACCGACAGCCCTTAGATTTGATACTTGCTGAACTAGTGCCTGAAGAAGGCCTTGGTTTAGCCATTAATGACAGACTCAAAAGAGCTGCTGCAAAGAAAACAACACATTAAAAACATATACAGATGAAATCAATAGACGATATTAATTTCAGTGGCAAAAAAGCATTAATCCGTGTGGATTTTAATGTGCCATTGAATGCTCAATATGAAATAACCGATGACACAAGAATAAGGGCTGCTGTGCCTACCATTAAAAAGATCTTAGCTGATGGAGGTTCGGCCATATTAATGTCGCATTTGGGTAGACCAAAAGAAGGACCTGAAGAGAAATTCTCTTTGAAGCATTTGGTGAAAGACCTTAGTGATCGATTTGGCACTGAAGTTAAATTTGCTTCCGATTGTATAGGTGGCGATGCAAAAGATTTAGCTGCTGGTCTTAAAGCAGGTGAAGTATTGCTATTAGAGAATCTTCGTTTTTACAAAGAAGAGACAGCTGGTGATGCCGATTTTGCTAAAAAGCTTGCTGTACTTGGCGATGTATATGTTAACGATGCCTTTGGTACCGCCCACAGAGCACATGCTTCTACTAGTATTGTAGCACAATACTTCGACACCAAAGTTAGTGGTTATGTAATGGCTGCTGAGCTAGACAATGCTCAAAAGGTATTAGACAATGCCCAAAAACCTTATACCGCAATAATGGGTGGCGCTAAAATCTCTGATAAGATTTTAATCATAGAAAGACTTCTAGATAAAGTAGACAACCTGATCATTGGTGGTGGTATGTCATACACCTTCTTCAAAGCCATGGGAGGACAGATTGGTTCTTCATTAGTGGAAGAAGATAAACTTGACCTTGCAAAAACGTTGATTACTAAGGCTAAAGAGAAAGGCGTAAACCTTGAGCTACCTTTTGACAGTGTGATTGCTGATAAATTTGCGGCTGATGCCAACACTCAAACAGTTGCCAATACAAGCATTCCTGATGGTTGGATGGGACTGGACATAGGGCCACAGGCCACGGAGGTTTTCTCAAAAATCATCAAAGGCTCTAAAACCATTTTATGGAATGGCCCAATGGGCGTTTTTGAAATGGAGAAATTCTCCAATGGAACTAACAATGTAGCCAAAGCAGTAGTAGAGGCCACTAAAAATGGTGGTTTCTCATTGATTGGTGGTGGAGACTCTGCCTCTGCAGTCAATAACCTGGGCTATGGAGATGATGTGAGCTATGTATCTACAGGTGGTGGTGCCTTGTTGGAGTATATGGAAGGCAAAGTTTTGCCAGGTGTAGCCGCTTTGGAAGACTAATCTTTTGATAAATATAAAATTGAAAAGCAGCCTTGGCTGCTTTTTTTGTTACAAACCATTAATGTTTTGCCAGTGCCAGAAGTATTTGTTGTCAGAAAGTATTACTATTAAAGAAATACTGGTTATGAAATATCTTGTCTTCTTTATTTGCATCATTTTATCCTTTAATTCAAACTCGCAAGAAATTTTTATCGATCCTCGTGATGGCAATGAATACAGCACCGTTGAAATAGGCAATACTATCTGGTTTTTAGATAACTTAAAGTACGAAACGCCTACATCGCATTGCCCAACGTATGCTGAAAGCGACAAAGATTGTACTTCTGGTAATTTCTACACCTATCAGGAAGCGCAAAATGTTTGTCCTTCAGGGTGGACTTTGCCAGAACTTACTCATTGGGAGGAATTGGTAGATATAATGGCTCAGGAAATCACCCTTCACAAATACAATTTCAAAAAACAATATAGGGTAGATCTAATGAATGCTAACTTATATGATCTTGAATATCTAAAAATAAGGCCATTGGGACGAGTAGAAGGGGATGTATTCCACAAAGGTTCTATTATCGATTACTGGACCATCAACGCAGATAAGAACGATCCAAAATATCACATACACATTACTCCTACTACTATCTCGGGTCATAAACACAAACATCATCTCGATGACAAACCTGAGAACATTAGAAAATTTCCGATCAGATGTATTAAAAAGAAGAGTTAAAAATATCGACATTGGCAGAAATGCTCAGCAACTAGTGTAATTCATGTCTAATATTAATGATCAGGATAGTATTTTGAAAAACAGTGTTTTAGTAATTATCGTTATTTCACAATTCTGCTGTACCTCATTATGGTTTGCCGGTAATGCCATTTTAAACGAGCTTGTTTTAAATTTTAATCTACCTTCCACAGCACTGGGTCACCTGACTTCTGCCGTTCAGTTTGGCTTTATCACCGGCACTCTGGTTTTCGCATTACTAACCATTGCCGATCGATTCTCACCATCAAAGGTTTTTTTAACCTGCGCCCTTATAGGTGCCTTGATTAATCTTGGTGTGCTGCTGCCATCTAATAACTTATGGAGCCTTGTTGCAATGAGGTTTGGCACTGGGTTTTTCTTAGCAGGTATTTACCCTGTTGGAATGAAGATAGCTGCAGATCATTATGAGAAAGGCCTGGGGAAATCTCTTGGTTTTCTGGTTGGTGCTCTGGTATTGGGTACGGCCTTTCCTCACTTTATTAAAAGCTTTATCAATTTTTCGGACTGGAAATCTGTGATTATTGGTACAACTTCCTTGGCGGCTACTGGCGGGTTGTTAATGGCGCTCTTTGTGCCTGATGGCCCTTTCAGAAAAGCTGGGCAACAATTAGATGTCTCAGCATTTTTTCGAGTATTTAAAAATTCAAACTTCCGGACTGCTGCCTTTGGCTATTTTGGCCATATGTGGGAGCTATATACTTTTTGGGCCTTTGTTCCCTTTATTTTGATGGCCTATAATACTGCACATCCGGATAGTACTATCAATGTTCCGTTACTATCATTTTTAATCATAGGAATAGGTGGTCCCGCTTGTGTTATGGGTGGGTATGCGGCTCAAAAGTTTGGCACTAAACAAATTGCAACTTTAGCATTAGCACTTTCCTGTATTTGTTGCTTGATTTCGCCATTGATCTTAACCGCCAATTCCAGTTTAATCCTTATAGGTTTTCTGTTGTTTTGGGGAATAACAGTAATTGCCGATTCTCCACTTTTCTCAACCCTGGTTGCTCAAAATGCTGATGCTAGCATTAAAGGAACAGCACTTACTATTGTCAATTGCATCGGTTTTGCCATTACAATAGTGAGTATCCAATTGGTTAGTATACTCCAAAATCGTATAGATATTCAATATCTATTTTTAGTCTTGGCTATTGGACCGGTATTGGGGCTTATGGCATTATCTCGTAAGTCAATTTTATAACTTTACCAGAACTTCACCCCTAACTGATCAAAAAGAAAGTAGTACTTAAATAGCAGCTTGTTAGTAAAGTCTTCACTCGTCAAAGCTCCACCATGTCCCGAACCAGGCACTATATACATATGATAAAGTGATTCTCGCAATCCAATTTCTTGAAGTGTCGCTAAAAATTTATAGGTATGAAATGGAGGCACCCTATCATCACTATCACCTGTAATCAACAAGAAGTTTGGATAGTTTATACCTTCCTTAACAAGATGAAGTGGAGAATATGACTTTAGGTTTAAATAATCTAATGAATCTGTTACCGTACCAAACTCTAATATATTAGTACTTACCAAACCTGCTGTATACTTGCCGAATCTTAACATATCATATACCCCGGCCTCTGCTATTACCGCCTTATAAAGCTCTGGTCTTTGAACTGCTGCTGAGGCCACAAGTAACCCTCCATGTGAGGCTCCGTTGCTAACTATCTTTTCTGGTTTTGTATAGTTATTCTCAATTAAGTATTCCGCAGCTGCATTAAAATCATCAATTGCATTTTGCTTTCTCAAACGCCTACCAGCTTCACCCCAGGTATCGCCAGCAGCTCCTCCACCACGAATGTTAGGAACTGCCAAAACTCCTCCATGCAGTAACCACAATGCTTCAGATTTATCAAAATTAGGTTCTACAGCAATACCATATCCACCATACCCATAAATCAATGTGGGGTTTTTACCATCTAGCTTAAGATCCTTTTTACAGGTAATATACATAGGGACCTGAGTACCATCTTTTGAAGTGTAATGAATATATCTAGTTTCCAATTCATCAGTTTTATAAGGAACATAAACAGCTTCAATAGGCTTAAAAGAAAAGTCTTTCAACGAAATGCGGTAAGAAAGATCAGGATGATAAAATGAGGATAGACTAAAATCTGTATACTCTGCCTCAGGATCATTCTCGAATAAATCATTAACCTTTTTACCCACAGGGAAATCAAGCCGCTTTAACAACTCTCCATGTTTATTATAAATTAATGCTAAAAATTGCCCCTGATTTCGATAAACACTTACAAATTGATCTTTCCCGAACTTATTAAATTCTCTCAACGGAACATCGAACTCTGGGATAAACTCTTCTAGCTTGTTTTTCTCTTTAAGATTAGCTCTAACTATTTTCTCATTAGGAGCATTCCAGTTTGTCTTTAAATAAATAGTATCACCTTTTACCGCTTCAGCTGAGAAACCTATGTCTTCTGAATTCGGATAAACAAGAAAATTATTCAGTAAAAAAGAGCCTTTATCATTCATGTTAGCAGTAGAAAGCGCCCTATAAATCCTGCCTCTTACTTCGTAATGATGATGTAATATTAGTCTTTCATCATCTACTTTTCCAAATGAGAAGTGATTAGTACCAGACTGGTCAGGGAATTGATAAAGCTTGTGATCATCAGACTGAGAAGTACCTATCTTATGATAATAAAGCGTCTGCCCTTCTGCCTTATCCAGTAGCTCACGACCTTTTTTTGGTTTAATATAACCATCATAATAAACACCTGATTTAAACCATACCAAATGGCTATTAAATCTTAAATACTTCAAAGTATCAGCCAGTTGCATCCCTTTTGACAAGTCAAAGAAAAATACCTCACTCCAGTCCCCTCCATTGTGAGTAACCTCAACAGCTACAGTATCTTCTGATGCACTTTGCCATCTTGTTGCAAAATGAACGTTATCATCTTTATCGCGTTGAAAATCCTTTGCTCTAAAAACATACTTAAAATTGGTGTCTCCATGTCTTTTATAACGCATATCTAAATTTCTATGCGCCTCCTTAGCCTTATATTCAAATTCATACTTCGGCTGCTTACTCTTACTTTTCACTTTATTTCGAATCAGGCTTTCCCTGTCAATCTTACTGTACATTGTAGATAGCTGTGCGTGTAACTCAGAAGTTCTGGACTGCCGCCTCTCCTGCTTTTTTGATATCCTCTTTTGTTCTTCTAGCCACACGGATAACCTTGGATCGATTGGATTTTCCATCCATTGATAGGGATCATATACTACTTCTTCAAAATAAGTATTAAAGATCGAATCTTTTGGAGCTATGGGGTATTCGTATGATTTTTGGGCTGATACATTTAACGCTACAATTAGCACAATCCACACAAGAAGAATATATTTCAATTTTTGCTTATTTTATTGTATTTACGATTGAAGCGCAAGGATAATAATATCGAATCAT
>NZ_SMLV01000375.1 GCF_009711525.1 Fulvivirga lutimaris | reverse complement strand
AGAGTGGCGAAATCGCAATGAATTTTTGCGCGGGAGAGACGAGGTGAAAGCCTTTCTTTATCGTAAATGGCAAAAGGAATTTGACTATAAATTGAAAAAGGAGTTGTGGGGCTTTCGTGAAAATAGAATGGCCGTACAATTTGAGTATGAATTCCGTAATTCTAGTGGGCAGTGGTTCAGAGCCTATGGAAATGAGCTATGGGAGTTCGATGAAAATGGATTGATGCGAAAGCGCTTTGCAAGCATTAATGACCTGGCAATTGATGAAAGTGAACGTAAACTTTAAAATGACTGAATAGTGTTGAATATTGAGGACAATCTAACATTGGTTGATAAGCAAACCGACAACCTTGCGCTTAAGCTATTTTCATTTCAGGATTTGAGCCGGTTTGATCATGTTCAAAGGCTTAATTACTATTCACTGATTTGGTTGGATGAAGGCGAGGGAACCGTAAAGGCCGACTTCTCAGAGTTTCCATGGAAAGCGAATTGCCTGATGGCCTTTGCCCCATATCAGCCGTTTATGATCTCTAGTCCGGGGAAAGTAAAGGGCATCGTACTTAATTTTCATCCTGACTTTTTTTGCATTCATAAGCATCATGAAGCGGTGGCCTGCAATGGTGTTTTGTTTAATAATATTTACGAATCTCCAATTTTGGATTTAGACCAGTCTAGCTTAGATAAGATGGAAACAGTACTAGGGCAGATTAAAGAAGAAATGCTTAATGGAAAGCTGGCCCAATACGAATTGCTTGTCTCTTATTTGAAGATTCTTTTAATAAATGCCTCCAGAAAAAAGGTGGCGGAGATGCCTGATTCACAAGAGATAAAGGAAGCGGTTGATTCTGAGCCGTATATTTTAAAGAATTTAAAGCAGCATATTGAAGAGCATTTTAGAGATAAACATTCGGCTGGTGAATATGCCGAGATGCTAAATATATCTCCTAAGGCATTGGCCAAGGCCACTAAGAAGCACTTTAATAAAACAGTGACAGATCTAATTTCTGAACGGATCATAATCGAGGCCAAGCGGGAACTGTATTTGACCGGCAAGCAGGTAAAACATATTGCTTTGGAACTTGGCTATAAAGATGAATACTATTTCAGCAGGTTTTTTAAAAACTATACTGATGTTTCACCCCAGATGTATAGAGATACCGTTGGTTTTAACAAGGCGAATTTAGCATGATCATGGGGAAGGTGCTTTCTATTCAGGCCGGCCAACCAGCTACAGTTAGGTATGGTGGCCGGTTGGTAACTACCAGCATATTTAAGAAGCCTGTAGATGGACCAGTATCGGTAGGTCAACTTGGAATTGAAGGAGACACACAGTCTGATCTTAATGTGCATGGTGGTGTGTATAAGGCAGTCTATGCCTATTCATATGAGTATTATAAATGGTGGAAAGAGCATTACCCTCAATTTGAATACAGCTATGGAGCTTTTGGAGAAAATCTGACCATTTCAGGACTTCAGGAAAGCGAAATAAATATTGAGGATATCTATAAAATTGGCACTGTAGTTATGCAAGTGACGCAGCCCCGATCCCCATGTTTTAAGTTAGGGGTTAAGTTTGATGATCCTAAAATGACGTCTTATTTCTATAAGAGTCAGAAGTTTGGCTTCTATCTGAAAGTTCTTGAGGAGGGCATTATAAAACCAGAAGATGAAATTGAGCTTTTGTCAAAAGGTGACGGAAAAAGCATAGCTCAAATAGTGAAAGAGCAGGTTTCTTTTTGAATTTAGATAATTATTGCTCTTTTGTATGGCTATAAAATGAGTCTAACATTTCTGGTCGCATATCCTATTATTCTATATTGCCAGTAGTAGCCTGGACTTCTTTTGCAGCTTTTAGAACCCAATTTTCGATTGGTTCTTTACTTATTTCATCCATAACTGCTTTTTTCAGTTTTTCTAATTTCTTGTTAAGGTTGCCAATGACAATTTCTGCTAATTCTTTTATTTTAACAAGATTTTCAATCGAAGAGGAGAAGGCCCTAAGTCCTTCATAACCAAGCTTAGTAGATATTGTATACTCATCTTCAGTTGGGTAAAAGTACAATTTGGCTACTATGTATTCATTAGAATTTTCAGTTCCATGAGCTAGATAATTATGTCTGATTTCAATCAATTCATCATGAATGTTCAGAGTGTCATCTCCTGCTCCTTTTAGGTGATCCCTTTTTTCTAGTTTTCCAGTCGTCTTTCCTCTGCTATTGTCCGCAAAACATTTTGCATATGTGAAAATCAATGAGAAATACAGGCTTTGTCTGGTCAATCTATCATGATTACTTAAATTTCCCTCTTTAAAACTTTTCTTAGATTCTATTTCATGTAGCAGTTCACAGCATTCAATTACATAATTTAGGTCCTCTTTGGCTCTTATAAAATGGGCAAATTGGCGAGCTTTTTCGAAATTCAAGGTCAACGATAAAGTCTGGTTTGAATTTGTACTAACTTCTTGAAGTTTATCTTTAATAGGCTTCTTTTTATCCATCTGATATTGATTAGAGCAAATACAAAGTGTTTGTTATGGTCTGTAATGTATATTCTAAATTATAGTTAAAATTTTTCGCACTGAATAAAAAAACCCTGACTCGGTCGAAACCAAATCAGGGTTTATCAAACTAAACTAGCAATTAAAAAGAATCAACTTCCGCAAGCCTCGCACTCGTCAGGGTTGTCCAGAGAACAAACCATATCCGCTTGTTTTTGTGCAAGATCAGCTTGAGAAGCATCAGCGTTAGCTGCAGCAGGTTGTGCTTTAGCAGTTTTCTCAACAGTAAACTGGATAGCACTGGTTGCCGCTTTAGATCTTAAGTAGTACATACCTGTTTTAAGGCCTTTCTTCCATGCATAAAAGTGCATTGAAGTCAGCTTACCAAAATTAGGATCCTGAATGTGGATGTTCAAGCTCTGGCTTTGGCAGATATAAGCGCCTCTATCAGCAGACATATCGATAATTGACTTCTGAGAAATTTCCCAAACAGTTTTGTACAGGTCTTTAATATGTTGAGGGATCTCAGGAATGTTCTGAACAGAACCATTAGCTTCTATAAGCTTGTTCTTCATGGTGTCATTCCAAAGTCCTAATTCAATAAGATCTCTCATTAAATGTTTGTTGGCGATAATAAACTCACCAGACAATGTTCTTCTTGTATAGATATTAGAAGTATAAGGCTCGAAGCACTCATTGTTACCCAATATCTGAGAAGTAGAAGCGGTAGGCATAGGAGCCAATAGTAATGAGTTTCTTACTCCGTTCTTCTTCACCTCTTTTTTCAGGCTATCCCAGTCCCATCTTCCAGACTTAGGTGTTACACCCCACATGTCAAACTGGAAGATACCTTTAGATACCGGAGATCCTTTGAAAGTCTCATAAGGTCCATCTTTAGTAGCCAGCTCCATAGAAGCTTCCATGGCTGCGTGGTAGATAGTTTCATGAATATCTGTATTCAATCCTTTAGCTTCATCAGACTCAAAAGGCATTTTTAGCAACAAAAACGCATCTGCTAATCCTTGTACACCTATACCAATAGGTCTGTGACGCATGTTAGATGTTTCAGCCTCTTTTACAGGGTAGTAGTTGATGTCTATTACCTTGTTAAGGTTTTTGGTGATCACCTTAGTGATGTCATGAAGCTTCTGATGATCAAAAGTTCCTTCTTCAGTAACAAACATCGGCAATGCGATAGAAGCAAGGTTACAAACCGCTACTTCCTCAGGAGAAGTGTACTCCATTATCTCAGTACACAAGTTACTAGACTTTATGGTACCTAAGTTTTTCTGGTTAGACTTCTTGTTAGCCGCATCTTTATATAAGATGTAAGGCGTACCAGTTTCTATTTGCGCTTCTAATATTTCAAACCAAAGGTCCTGAGCTTTTACCTGCTTTCTGTATTTGCCTTCGTTCTCGTACTTAGCATATAGCTTCTCAAATTCATCACCATAAGCGTCAGATAATCCCGGACACTCATTAGGGCAGAATAGAGACCACATTTCGTTATTCTCAACACGCTTCATGAATAGATCAGAAAGCCACATTGCGTAGAATAAGTCTCTTGCTCTAAGCTCTTCTTTACCGTGGTTCTTTTTCAGATCAAGGAATGCGAAGATATCAGCATGCCAAGGCTCAAGATAGATAGCGAAGCTACCTTTTCTTTTACCACCACCCTGATCAACATAACGAGCGGTCATATCAAAGTTTCTAAGCATTGGCACGATACCGTTAGATACGCCACCTGTTCCTTTAATATAAGAACCTGTAGCTCTTACATTATGGATACTAAGACCAATACCCCCAGCAGACTGAGATATTTTAGCACACTGCTTTAATGTATCATAAATACCATCGATGCTGTCATCCTGCATGGTCAATAAGAAGCAAGATGAAAGTTGTGGTTTAGGAGTACCAGCGTTAAATAAAGTAGGAGTAGCGTGAGTAAACCACTTCTCAGAAAGAAGGTTGTAAGTTTCTATCGCTGCGGCCATATCATCTTGATGGATACCAACAGCCACACGCATTAATAGGTGTTGTGGTCTTTCTACAATCTTACCATCAGCTTTCATCAGGTAAGAGCGCTCTAATGTTTTAAACCCAAAGTAGTCGTAGCTAAAATCCCTATCATAAATGATAGATGAATCCAATAACGCAGCGTTTTTCTTAATAACCCCATAAACCTCTTTCGAAATTAACGGTGCGTTCTCTCCTGTTTTAGGATCTACATAAGTGTAAAGTCTTTTCATGGTATTGCTGAATGACTTGCTCGTAACCTTGTGGAGGTTAGAGATAGCAATACGGGCAGCCAGCTTGGCAAAATCCGGGTGCTTGGTAGTCAGGGAGGCTGTAGTTTCAGCAGCCAGGTTATCCAACTCTACCGTGGTAACACCATCATAAATACCATTAATTACCTTTTTGGCAATATCTATAGGCTCGATATAATTCATATCAAGGCCATAGCATAATTTCTCTATTCGGGAGGTGATCTTGTCGAACTTAACGGACTCCCTTCTTCCGTCTCTTTTAACTACTAACATAACTTTGGGGTGATTTGGAGGTTATTAAAAAAGTTTAAAAAATTAAAAATCTTCATCTAAAGAGAATTTAGGACTATCATCGTTACCCTTCATCACACCGGCTTTCTGATAATCACCTACTCTCTTTTCAAAAAAATTGGTTTTACCTTGTAGTGAGATCATTTCCATAAAATCAAATGGATTAGAAGCTCCGTAGATTTTCTTTCCTATCAATTCATTCAATAATCTATCAGCTACAAATTCAATATATTGACACATCAACTCAGCATTCATCCCGATAAGGTTTACAGGTAGAGCATCAGTTACAAAATCCTTTTCTATAGACACGGCATCTTGAATCATGCCGATAATAGTTTCTTCAGGAAGTTTGTTCTCAACATGGTTGTTATATAACAAACAAGCAAAATCACAGTGAAGTCCTTCATCACGTGATATCAATTCATTGGAAAAAGTTAACCCTGGCATTAAGCCTCTTTTCTTTAACCAGAATATAGAGCAAAAGCTACCAGAGAAGAAGATGCCTTCAACTGCAGCAAAAGCAATCAATCTTTCCTGAAAATTACCTTCATCAATCCAACGTAAAGCCCAATCTGCCTTTCTCTTCACACAGTCCATAGTTTCTATGGCGTTGAAAAGTTTGTCCTTTTGAGCGTTGTCTTTTACATAAGTATCGATCAATAAAGAGTATGTTTCAGAGTGGATGTTCTCCATGGCAATTTGAAAACCATAGAAGAATTTAGCCTCTGTATATTGAACCTCAGAAACGAAATGCTCGGCAAGGTTTTCATTTACGATACCATCACTGGCAGCGAAGAATGCTAACACATGCGATATAAAGTGACGCTCATTGTCAGTAAGATTTTCCCAATCTTTAAGATCTTGTCCAAGATCTATTTCTTCAGCAGTCCAAAAGCTGGCTTCAGCTTTCTTATAATACTCCCATATGTCATCATGCTTAATGGGAAATAGTACAAATCGACTATTGTTTTCTTGTAAGATAGGTTCTGTACCAACGGCTGTTTCACTCATTTCTCTCTCAGGTTTTTACTTTAAAATTTATTTAAGAGCTCAGATGCGTTTTAACTGCGATATGCTGTCTCTTAGGTTTTTATTGAATTCGACTCAAAAAGTTACACTAGGACTGTGAGTCGCTATTGGTTTTCTGTATCTGCCAATAGGTCACACAAATATTGATAAACCACACATAAAATCAAAGTAGGAGTAAGCAAGTGAAGAAGGCTTTATTGAATGCATATAATTAACTGTATATCAATTAATTAGATGTGTAATTTTAATTATGACTTAGCCCTAAATTGGCCGCAAATGCAGATAAAAATTTATCGAAAAGTTTTCCACACGGGCAAGCAATATCAACACCTGAGTGTGGATAGAATCTTACATTATTCTGGTTGTTTAAACAGTCTTGTTTTAAGGTCCTGAGGGAGGTATTCTATCAGGGGATTGCCCGTTTTGTCATACCATTCTGAAGGGGCGTAATAGGTGCCAGAACTGGTAGGATCATCGTACTTAGTGTACTTTCCTGAGCGAGTTCCGTTAGATAGAGCTGCTGAAACTGAGCTCCTTACCTTCATTTTATCCAAGTCTGGTTCGTTTTCTATAATGTAGTCAACGGCCTCATTTGAAGTAATAAGCTTACCGATAAAGTCCTGATAATAGGCGATTTTACGTGTCCAGGGCCAGTTTTTGCTATAGGCGAAGTTCTTCTTATCGAACTCAGAATAGTCGTGATTCTCACTAAATATGGGCATACTGGTGAGGTTGCTGATGTGGTTTTCTATTTCTAGAATTTCACGCTTAAATTCCTCGATTCTGTTCTCTAATTGACCCTTTCGCTCAGTTAATGCCTTGATGTAGAGGTCGGCATACTTTTCTGGAACATTAAACTTCATTTAGGCTATTTATGTGTTATTTTGTATTGCTAGCGAAGATAAATTATAAAATCAAGCAATACAAGCAAATGTTGCAAGCGAAGCAAGCAAATGATTAAAAACGAACAAAATGCAAGCAGAATGGCAAAATATGAAGGTTTAACTATTTTGCAGTAATACATTTGATAATTACCAGTATTAAATTATCTTTGCAGTCCTATTTTTAAAAAGTAAGTTAAATGTACGCAATAGTTGACATAGCCGGAAAGCAGTTCAAAGTAACGCAAGACCAGTTCGTTTATGCCCCGTTAATGGCAGGCGAAGAAGGCGCTTCCGTAGAATTCGACAAAGTGTTATTGGTAGACAATGACGGAAAAGTCGAAGTTGGTGCACCATTAGTTAAGGGCGCCAAGGTTTCAGGAAAAATTCTTGGACACGTAAAAGGTGACAAAGTAGTTGTCTTCAAAAAGAAGAGAAGAAAAGGCTACAAGAAAAGAAATGGTCACAGACAAGATTTTACTAAAGTTTTAATCGAAGGTATTTCTAAATAAGAGAACAACATGGCACACAAAAAAGGAGCGGGTAGTTCGAAAAACGGTAGAGAGTCGGAAAGTAAACGACTTGGAGTTAAGATATTTGGCGGCCAGGCTGCCATCGCAGGTAATATCATTGTAAGACAAAGAGGAACAGCTCATCACCCAGGTACTAACGTGGGAATGGGTAAAGATCATACTTTGTTTGCTTTGAAAACTGGTATCGTAACTTTCAAAAAAGGAAGAAACAACAGATCTTTTGTATCTGTGGAAGAGATTGCTGAAGCTTAAGTTTCAGATAACTTAACAAAAAAGCCTTCTGATAATTTTCAGAAGGCTTTTTTTATGCTAAACCGTTAGTTAATGGCCTGTTACACCAAGGCCACTCTTGCCGGTTAATGTCATCCAGCCATCTTTGATTTCAAACCCACCAGATACCACATCTTCAACAAGGTCAAGATTACCATCCAAATCAAGATATTTAGTATTAGTATAACTTAATGCAGTATGCAATGCAGCACTGATGCTAATTGCAGATTCATTGTTACAGCCCCACATCAATGTTGTATCTGATGCTTCAGCTATTGTAGCGATTTGCCTTGCCGGGTAGATTCCCCCTGATTTCATGAGTTTGATATTAAAAATGCTACCAGCGGCAGGAGGCGAGGCCAGGACAAATGCATCCTTAGGATTAATCAAGCTTTCATCCATCGCAATCACCTGCTTGATGTTATCTGGTAAGTTCTTGAATTCAGCAATAGCCTTAGCAGCGATGGGCTGTTCAATAAACTCAATGTTATCAGCGGCAGTTTCTTTAAAGAACTTGGTAAGGTCAGCAACACTGTATCCTTGATTAGCATCTACACGAATCAGAAATTCATCTTTATATACTTCACGGAGCTTCTTCATTCGAGCAATATCCACATCTACATCATCACCGGTTTTCACTTTCAAAATTCTAAACCCCATACCATAATATTCTTTAGCCTCTTCAAGTGTGTCAGCTACGTTTTTAATACCAATGGTAATAGAGGTAGGAAGTGATTTAATTTTTTGACCGAGAAATGATGCCAGTGGAATATCGAGGTATTGAGTGAATGCATCATGTACGGCTATGTCCAATGCCGCTCTGGCAGCTGGGTTTTTTGGCAGCTTCTCCTGAATGTCATTAAGAATACTATAAAACTGTCGGATATCTCTGCCAACAATGAAGTCAACCTTATTCAATTCTTCCATTGTTGAAGTAAGGTTCTCTTTCACAACATATTCACTAGGATTTCCTGAACCTCTGCCAACTATACCATTTTCAAGTTCAATTTCAACGATCGCATTATTGACAACGCTTACAGTTTTAAAAGCAATCTTGTAAGGTCGGCTGTTACCTAAATCTTTGAGGTAAACGTTGATGTTTTTAATTTTCATTTCAATCGCTGTTTTATAATCTCCACAATTGTTGACATGCCATCATCAAGAGGAAGAATGACTGGCAACCCTGTTTCTTTACTTATTTCTTCTTTTGCCTCCAGGGCCTGTTCTTTAGTTAACCCCATGGTGTTTATTCCAATGGCAATGGTCTCTACCCCATACATTTTAAGCAGCTCTAGCTCACTGGATACATCTGGTATTTCCTTTCCATACTCAACAAGATCTTTATAATATTTTCTTCCTGGAGCGTGCATGAGTACTACGGCATCCAGCTCACACGATATTATGAATTCTGACCCGCATGGTCCGCATGGGTTGCGCAGTGAAGACTGCCCTTCAAGTATAATGACTTCAGACTTTTCATTTTCCCAGCATTCGTACACGGCATGTTCTAATTCGCCAGAGATAAAATCATTAGGTGTGGCATCGAAAATAAAGCCGTACTTACCTCCCTGTAGCCAACCAGTTTGACCAGTATAAACCATGTGGGCCCTGATATTTTCCTTTATTAACGCATTGACAAGTAATTTGCTTGATGTACGTTTTCCCATGGCACAATCAGTACCTAAAAGGCCGATTTTCAGGCTTTTTACTTCTTTGATTTTTCCAGTCCAGAAATGCAACTCTTTGAAAGACCGGGGCTTTCTTATGTCATAAATATTACCACCATTCAATTTTGTGATTGATGCAAATTCTTCAATCTCACCCAGCACTTCATGTAATCCATTGATGATACTAATGCCCATTTTTAGGCAATCTTTAATGGTTGGGTAAAATTCCTTAGGCAGAATACCGCCTTTTGCTGTCATGCCTATTATCGCATACTGTGGTTTATCAGTACTTTGAGTCAATGCTAGAATGCTATCAAAAACGGGTATTGCTCTGTTGTTTCCATCAAGCACTTCACCGGCATCTTGTCCTGCAGAAACTTCGTCAATGACGCCCAATATCTTAAATCTATCGGACTGACGGATTAAACCATGGGCTGTCTTTGCTTTAATGGTATTTAGCAACCCTCCGGTAATGATGCAAGCTGTTCCTTCGATTGCATCAAAAGGCAAATTATTGATCATATGTAGTTCTGAATCTTGATAAATCTGGTTGAAATATTCTTTTCCTTTTTAACTCATAATCATATATCAGTCTGCCCAGATTTTCCATGAAAGGCATGCCCACCTCATCATATTCATAAACTCCATCATTGTAGATCTGATTGTTGTTGACTGAAATTACAGCTGAAAGTAAGAATTCTATGCCATTATCAAAATCAATAATTAAAGCATTATCTATCAGATAGCCATAGGCCTGCCCAATCTTGTTATAGATTCTGATATTTTCAGGTATTTTATCTTTTGTACCATACATCAAAAATTTGCAATAGCCATCTGGTAATGAATCAGCCTTATAATCAGGATAGGATGTTTCATTAGGTAGCTGAGACATGTATTGGTAAAGGAAACGGTAGTCTTCTTTTTTTAGATTGAACTTGCTATCCGAGTTTGGAAACATCACATCTTGGAGCATGCCCTGAAGATCAGCCAGAGGAATCCAGTTTTTATAGGTGAAGTTAAAGGGTTCATTAACCAAACTGTCCGATCCATTGATGTACCCAACACCTTTTAATATTTCATTTTTTGGAGTATAACTCCAATTACTATTGGTTAATGGCTGACTATAAATTGTACTGTCACCATTTGTAAATTGTACTGGATTAGTATGCATATTTTCATCTCTTGAAAGTGCTATTGATAGTCTGTGTTGGATAACAGTATTATCAAACCCCTTTTCTGTTAGTTTCTGATGAATGTATTCTGGGCCAAGGAATTCATAAAGCCTGTTATACGCGTCATTATCACTTACCACAAAAATCTTTTTGATATAATGCTCAATGCTGGGAAGGCCATTGGCTGATGCAGAATCGGTAGCCACAGGGCTCTGGCCACTGTAAGCACTGTCTGTCAACATAGTGCTTTCTTTTGTCAAGCCATCAATGCCTAATTCATTTAATTTTTCTAATGCTAGAAAAGCGATAGGCATTTTAACCGTGCTGGCAGGATAGAAGTATTGTTTAGAATCTAACTGATAATTGAATGATTTGAATTGAGGATTGTTTGCAGAATCACGATTTATCTGTGTGTATAATATCTGCACTTCATAGTTTGGGTTGTTCAATATGTCACCAAACTTCTCTTTGTCTGTCTTCATTAAATTCTCGACAAGATTTTCATCTTCTACAATATCTTGTTGGCAGGAAGCAAATATCATAATGAAGACTAATGATAATATTGAACGAATCATTTTTGAGGAGCTTTTTTAAGTTTTATATTTAATTGATCATGTAGCCGGTTGATGAATTCTTCACCAACATCATCTTTCTCAGTTAGATAGGAGGCATCTTTTTCTAGCCATAGTTCGTGACCTATGAAGCTTTCATACTGATCATGACCAATGAGGTATTCGATATCATACTTTTTAGAAAGATAGTTCGCCAATTTAAGGTTAGACTCAAACTGAGCTTCAGTTAAAGGCAGGTCAGTACCATTAGCAATGTTTTCAATGCCGATGGCACTGTAGTTAAGCCCAATCACATGCCTGGAAAAAGTGGTTTCTGGTAGCAGCTGATAGATAGTGCCATCCCGGTCAATTACAAATTGTGAAGAAACATTCAGGCTACTGGCTGCTTGTATATTGGCTCTTGTGGAAGGGAGCACAGAGGGATTGAAAGCTTCGAAAGTTTCTTCGAGTGTCGGTATCACCGTCCAGTGAATTACTATTATTTTAGGATCAATAACGGGTTCTTCAACCTCCAAGCCATAATGATCCTTTATGTACTGTAGAGAGAGTTCCTTCCGTTCCTCATCAAAGGTTATGGGCTTGTCAATAATCTCAATGTTCTGACATGACCATAGGACAAGCGCAGTAAAAAAAAGCTTTTTCATTCGTGATGTTTGTCGATAAGAAGTTTCATAAACAGTTGAGCTGAGACTTTGCCTTTTTCTTTAATAAAGTCTCTAGGGGTATCATCACCAACTTCATAGGTCACACCTTCAGCTTTAAACTCCTGCAAAAACCAGTTCTTTGAGACTGGTGAAGCAGAACCGCCATCTTCTTCGGTAATTGACTCATCTGGAAATGCAGCTTTTAATTGCTGCACCCATTTCTTTACCACCCCTTTTTCTGATGAATAAGTTTCTTCATTAAAAGTATATAGCAAATCCTCATGGGTAGAATGAAAATCAAGTCCTAGAACTACTTTCATATTTAGCTCTTTGACCCGCTCATGAATGTATTTTTGAAATTGATCAATCTCCGGCTGATTATAAAATTGCCAGTCGCGGTTAAGGTCAACACCACCGGTATTATGGCGCCAGTGACCGTTATCAACACCATCTGGATTCAACATAGGCACTATAATAATCCCAAATTCCTTTCTGAATTCCTTTGAAAGGTCTGATTCTGAAAGTAGCTCACCTACAAAGGACTGCATGGCCATATAACCTGTAACCTCAGGTGGGTGCTGACGGCTAATGACAATCAAAAGAGGTTTCTTTTTTCCCAGTCCAATTTCAAGGGCATTCATATCCACACCCTTTTTACTTTGGCCTATAAGATGCTTAGTTACTAAAGCACTCTTTGATATGTCTTCGACAAAAGCAGCATTGTAGGAAGATGTTCTCAATTCCTGAGCTGATACCCATAGGTATTCTTTGTCAAGGTTTAATTTAAGCACAGCACTATCTTCGGGCCAAACAGTAATAGCAGTGCTGTCTATAGCGCTCCATTTGATGCCGTCCTTGCTTACATCAGGGTAGTATCTGTGTCTGCCATCTTTATATTTTAAATGAATATAAATCTCTTTTGGTATTTCTGACTTTAGTTTGAATGAGTACCACGGGCTCATATTTATAGGAGCATTTTCCGGCTCTATATTGATCCGGTAAACTGAGTCATTAAGCTGTGAGAAGCCATTGAGCCTTGCACCATCAAATTCATTATTGGCGGTAACATCACCAATGGTAAATGACCCTTTTTCCTGATAGGTTATGGGTTTAGATTTAGTATTTGTAGAACCTGGCGGGTCGTAGGACAGCGGTGTGCCTACTTTTTTTGATGATGCACAGGAGTATAAAACAAATGCAGCAATGAATAATTGCAGGGTAGTTCTGATCATAACCTTAAATTATAAAATTATGATCAAATAAAAATTTGAATTCTAAGTGGTCAGCTTATTTGGTTATGAACGGTAGTCCTTAAAAAAGTGAGAAATTACTTAGCTGCTCAATAAAGTTTGGAATAACACCAGGTACAGCAATGATGGTGAATGCAATTCCAAAGAGGCCTCCGTATAAGTGAGCATCATGGTTGATATTCCCATGGCCTTTTTTGCCCATATAAAAGGAATACACAATGTAGAGTGCTCCCCAAATGAAACCAGGAAAACATAATAAACCATATAAACAGAGATCTTGCGTAGGATCGAAAATGATAAAGCTGAAAAGGAGTGATGATACGCCCCCTGATGCTCCAAGCGCATTGTAATAAGGAGCATCTTTGTGTTTAATGAATGAAGGTATATCTGACACAATAATTCCCAAGAGGTACATAAGGACATATAACACAATGCCCATTGTTCCATAGATGGCAAAAAAGATATTCTCTACATAAGTTCCGAACATGTATAAAACGAACATGTTGAAGAGTAAATGCAGCATGTCACCATGTATAAACCCAGAGGTAATAAACCTGTGATATTCTTTATCCCTAATTATGATATAGGGATTAAACATCAATCGGCTTTTTAGCGTCGGATTGTTGAAAGCGTTAAAGCTAATTAATCCTGTTACAATGATGATGATTAGAGTTACAGACATTAGGCAATGGATTTAAGACATAAGATGCAAGACTAATGAATCTTACATCTTATGTCTCATGTCTTGATACTTTTATATGTGTATCGGTCTGTTTTCTGTTGCTGCAAGGCATGCTTCTTTAACAGCCTCCATGTATGTTGGGTGCGCATGAGACATTCTGGAGACATCTTCTGCTGCAGCACGATATTCCATGGCTGTAACGCCAGCAGCTATCATATCAGCGGCTCTGGCTCCAATAATGTGCATGCCTAAAATCTCATCAGTGTTTTTATCAGCTAATACTTTTACCAGGCCGTCAACATCCATACTGGCTCTGGCTCTACCCAAAGCTTTGAATGGAAATGAACCTACTTTATAAGCAACACCACTTTCTTTTAACTCTTCCTCTGTGTGACCAACACTAGCCACTTCCGGCCAGGTGTAAACTACTCCCGGAATTAACTTATAGTTGATATGAGGTTTTTGACCAGCTAGCTGTTCAGCTACCATAGTTCCTTCCTCTTCAGCTTTGTGTGCCAACATGGCTCCGCGAACAACATCACCAATAGCATAGATATTATCAACTTTAGTTTTAAGGTGATCGTCTACAGCTATTCTTCCTCTTTCGTCAGTAGATAGGCCTGCAGCTTCAAGGTTCAGTCCGTCAGTGTATGGACGTCTTCCAATAGCCACTAAACAGTAGTCACCTTTGATTTCTACCTGCTCGCCTTTTTTATTCTCTGCTTTAACAATTACCTCTTTACCTTTATTTTCAATAGCAGTTACCTTGTGGCTTACTTTACAATCGATACCTTGCTTTTTAGCTACTTTGGTGAGCTCTTTGGCCATTGTACCATCCATGGTTGGGATGATCTTATCCATATACTCAACCACTGTAACTTGTGATCCAATTCGGGCATAAACTGAACCTAGCTCCATGCCAATAACTCCCCCACCAATTACAATAAGATGTTTTGGAATTTCTTTCAGCTCTAAAGCTTCAGTACTAGTGATAATCCTCTTCTTGTCAATTTTAGCAAAAGGTAAAGACGAAGGTTTTGAACCAGTAGCAATGATTACCTTATCTGTGGTGATCTGTGTAGCATCACCTTTATCAGGAGTAATTTTGATAGTGTTTTTATCTACAAATGAACCAAACCCATGATGAACATCGATTTTGTTCTTTTTCATCAGATAGTCAATTCCATCGCACGTCTGTTTAACAACAGAAGCCTTTCTTTCAATCATTTGCTTGAAATTAACTTTTGGCTTGGCGATATCTATACCATGTTCAGTAAAGTGATTTACGGCATTGTAGTAATGCTCAGAGCTATCTAAAAGTGCCTTTGACGGAATACATCCTACATTTAGACAAGTTCCACCAAGGGTGCTGTACTTTTCTATAAGTGCAGTTTTAAATCCCAATTGGGCACATCTTATTGCTGCCACATATCCACCAGGGCCTGAACCAATAACCGTTACATCGTATTGCATTTCTTTAGTTTTTAGTATTTAGTACTAAGTACAAAGTAGTTAGTAATTAGTAGTCAGAATTTTGGAAAATCGTATTTGGCACCTAGTCTGACTACTGACTACTAAATACCAAATACTATCACTAAACTCCCAACATTAATCTTGAAGGATCCTCCAATAGTTGTTTTACTCTTACTAAGAAGCTTACTGACTCACGACCATCAATAATTCTGTGATCATATGATAGAGCTAAGTACATAACAGGTCTAACCTCTACCTGCCCATTAATGGCTACGGGTCTTTCAACAATGTTGTGCATTCCTAAAATTGCGGATTGAGGGGCATTGATAATAGGGGTAGACAACATAGAACCGAAGATTCCGCCATTGGTAATAGTGAATGTACCACCTTGCATCTCTTCAATGCTCAATTTGCCATCTCTGGCTTTTTTAGCCAAACGAACTACTTCGCTTTCTATTCCTTTGAAGTCAAGTGACTCTGCATTTCTGATAACTGGTACAACCAATCCTTTTGGAGAACTTACAGCAATAGAGATATCACAATAGTCATGATAAACCATTTCATTGCCATCTATTGCGGCATTAACTGCAGGCCATTCTAACAATGCCTGGCAGCAGGCTTTGGTGAAGAAAGACATAAAGCCTAAGCCTACACCATGTTTTTCTTTGAACTGCTCCTTATATTTTGATCTTAAATCCATGATAGGCTTCATATCTACTTCGTTGAAAGTAGTTAACATGGCCGTTTCATTTTTCACAGATACGAGACGTCTTGAGATTGTTCTTCTCAAGCTAGACATCTTTTCTCTACGCTCGTCTCTTGCTCCTCCGGTTGGAATTGCAGGAGCAGCTGAGTCATCAGAAGAAGCTTGAGGTTTTGCAGCAGGCGCTGATTTTTGTGCCTTTTCTGCATCTTCTTTAGTTATGCGTCCGTCCACTCCTGTACCTTTTATAGTACTTGGATCGATTCCCTTTTCACTTAATATTTTAGCTGCTGCCGGAGATGCATGTCCTGTTGCATAGGTTGTATCTCCTGAAGGAGCTGAGCTTGAAGATGTATCAGCTGCTGGCGCAGAAGCTTTACTTCCGCCAGATGCAGGTGCACCAGTCATCACTTCAATATCGCATATTTTAGCACCTATTTCAAGGGTGTCACCTTCCTGAGCTATGATTTTCAAAATTCCATTGGCCTCTGCAGGCAGTTCGAATGTTGCTTTGTCAGATTCTACCTCAGCAATGATCTCATCAAGAGCTACAAAATCACCATCTTCTTTAAGCCATGTAGAGATAGTAACCTCAGTAATTGACTCACCTACTGCAGGCACAATCATGGTTTTAATTTCTCCTGTTTTTTCAGGACCAGAGGCACTTTCAGTCTTAGGCTCACTGTCCTTTGAAGCGGCAGGTGCTGATGAAGGGGCACTTCCAGCGGCATCTGTATCAATTGAACAAATGACAGTACCAATATCAATAGTTTCACCTTCTTCTACTTTTATAGAAAGCTTACCGGCTTTTTCTGCTGGTAATTCGAAAGTGGCTTTGTCTGATTCCAACTCAGCAATAATTTCGTCTTGCTCTACTATGTCACCATCTTTTTTAAGCCATGTGGCGATGGTCACTTCGGTGATTGACTCACCTACCTCTGGAACTTTAATGTCTAAACTCATTTTATTAATAGTTTATTAAGTCTTTTTATTTTTCAAATGCTTTGGCAACAATAGCAGCCTGCTCTTTTTTGTGAACCTTAGAATAACCAGTAGCTGGTGAAGCACTAGATTTTCTTGAAATCACACGCATCTTCACATCAGTTAATATTCTTAACAAATAGGTCCAATAGCCCATATTTTCAGGTTCTTCCTGAACCCATACAATTTCTGCATCACCATATTTCTTGATCAAAGCATCAAATTGCTTTCTTGGGAATGGGTGCAATTGCTCTATTCTAACAATAGCCACATCTTTAGTTTTACTAGCCTGCTGCTCTTCCAACAAGTCAAAGTAGACTTTGCCAGTACATAGCAGTACCCGTCTTATCTTCTTGGCAGTTGCGTAGGTATCGCCAATGATTTCCTGAAATCCTCCTTTGGTAAAATCTTTCAGTGGAGAAACCACTAAAGGATGTCTCAATAAAGATTTAGGAGAGAAGTTAACGCATGGTTTTCTGAAATTCCAGGTCACTTGCCTTCTTAGCATATGGAAGAAGTTGGCGGGAGTTGTAATATTAGTTACAATCAGATTCTCCTCTGCAGCAAGCTGTAAAAACCTTTCTGGTCTTGCATTGGAGTGCTCCGGACCCTGACCTTCATAACCATGAGGCAGTAGCATCACCAAACCATTCATTCGCTGCCATTTAGATTCAGCACTTGTTATAAACTGGTCGATCATTACCTGAGCCCCATTGGCGAAGTCACCAAACTGTGCCTCCCAGATAACAAGGGCATTTGGCGTGGCCATAGCGTAGCCATATTCAAAACCTAACACACCAAACTCTGAAAGTAAGGAGTTGTAGATTCTAAAAGGCTGCTGACCTTTATCTATATGATCAATATTGCAATATGACTCATTGGTGTTAGCGTCAAATACCACAGCATGTCTGTGCGAGAATGTTCCTCTTTTAACATCTTGTCCCGACATACGCACTATTTTACCATCATTCAAAATAGAGCCATAAGCTAAAAGCTCGGCATCTGCCCAGTTGATTTCTTTTTTGTCAAAGAAATTGGCTTTACGGTCTTTAATTAGCTTGTCAATCTGCTTCAAAGGCTTGAAACCTTTAGGCAACGTGGTTAAAGCAGTAGCCACCTTATCTATTGTAGTCTGGGTAACTGATGAATCTGGTGATTTATCAAAGTCTTTGGTGGTCGCTCTTTTTAGCTGCTCCCATTCCTCTTCTATCTTTTGAGGCTTGTACGGTAAAGGCTTTTGTTTAACCTCTGTTAATCTGTCCTGTAATAAATTCTTGAAATCAGTTTCAATCTTCGCAATTTCAGATTCGTTGATGTCACCTCTTTCTGTTAAGGTTTTTACATAGATCTCTCTAGGATTAGCATGCTTGGCAATAAGGTTATACAACTTAGGTTGCGTAAACTTAGGCTCGTCTGCCTCATTATGCCCATGACGTCTGTAGCATAAAAGGTCAATGAAAATATCCTTTCCAAACGTTTGATTGTATTCAACAGCTAAATTAGAAGCAAATACCACTGCCTCAGGATCATCACCATTAACATGAAGAACTGGAGCATCAATAATTTTGGCAATATCAGTACAGTAGATGCTTGATCTTGCATCATCATAATCAGTAGTGAAACCAACCTGGTTATTAATTACAAAGTGAATTGTTCCTCCGGTTCTGTAGCCAGGAAGCTCGGACATCTGTACTATTTCATAAACAATACCCTGACCTGCAACTGCGGCATCACCGTGTATTAAAACAGACAAGGCCTTTTTAAGGTCTCCATCATATTCGTCATCAATCTGGCCACGAACATAACCTAACACTAAAGGATCTACCGCTTCAAGGTGTGAAGGGTTGGGTGTTAATTTTACATAAACGCCTTTATCTGATGGAGTTTTTATTTTACTTGAATATCCCAAATGGTATTTAACATCACCATCACCCATGGTAAGGTCAGGGTCAGTTGTACCTTCAAATTCACTAAATATCTCTTCATAGGTTTTTCCCATGATATTGGCCAGCACATTTAAACGACCTCTATGCGCCATTCCTATGACTACCTCTTTTACGTCAAATTCAGCTGCTTTATTTATAATTCCATCAAGCGCAGGAATAGTGTTTTCACCACCTTCTAAGGAGAATCTTTTCTGACCCAAGAATTTGGTATGCAAGAAGTTCTCGAATGTAACCGCTTCATTAAGCTTCAGCAGAATTCTCTTTTTAGTAGAGTTTTCAGGGTTAATATCAACACCTTCTTTTTCACACTTCTTCTTAAACCAGTCTAAAATCTCGCCATCACGAATATGCATATACTCATATCCGATGTGTTTTAGGTATATAGAATCGAGTGTATCAATGATCTTTTTTAAAGATGCTTTCCCAATTCCTATTTCTGCACCAACTTCAAATTCCGTATTTAAGTCAGCATCTGTTAGACCAAAGTCTTTATAGGATAGTTTTACATTATGATCACGTCTCTGACGAACAGGGTTAGTGTCCGACTTAAGATGTCCACGTGATCTGTACGCGTGTATTAGGTTCCTTGCTTGTGTATCTTTGGAAGAAAGACCAGCAGTCTCACCAGGCAATCCATCTTCACCGTATTTTTGTAATGAAAACTCGAAGCCTTCAAAAAACTTTTGCCAGGTTTCGTCAACGGAGGAAGGATCTGATTGGTAAGATTTGTAGAGCTCATCTATATAACTTCCATGAGCATTGGAGATGTAGGAATATTTATCCATTGGTTGTGTTTGTACAATTACAAAACAAATGTAGTTAAGTGAAATATAATAAAAAAACTGTATAAGCGTGTAAACAAATATAACTGTAAATCAGCTAATTAGCCTATTTCGTGTGCATGGGTGCTATTCTATCTAGGAGATAGGGCATATAACACCTTGATATTTAATTGGTAATGGTATTGAAATTCAGAAAAAACATTATCTTTGCACCTCATTTTAAAGACGGACGTGTTCCGCATTTTAAAACATATAACAAAAAATGTCAGTAAAAATTAGATTAACGCGCAGAGGGCGCAAAAGTCAGGCAATTTACGATGTAGTCGTAGCAGATGCCCGCTCACCACGAGATGGTAAATTTATCGAGAAGATTGGGAGATATAATCCCAATGTGAATCCTGCTTTTATAGAGCTGGATGAAGGCAAAGCTTTTGATTGGGTAATGAAAGGTGCACAACCTACAGATACTGTAAGAGCAATGCTATCTTACCGAGGAGTAATGTACAAGAAGCATTTACAAGTTGGTGTTAACAAAGGAGCTATCACTCAAGAAGAAGCTGATAAGAAATTCGCTGCATGGCAGGAAGAGAAGTTAGCTAAAGTTGAAGCTAAGAAAGACAACCTTGCTAAAGATACTGCTAGCAAAGCAAAAGCTAGAAAAGAAGCAGAGGAGAAAGTTAAAGAGGCTAGAGCTGAAGCTTTAAGAAAGAAAGCTGAAGAATTAAATGCTAGCGCTGAGGAAGCTGAAGCACCAGCTGCAGAGGCTACTGAAGAAGTGGCAGAAGAAGCTGCTGAAGTAGAAGCTCCGGCTGCAGAAGCACCAGCTGAAACTCCAGAGGCGAAAACAGAAGAAGCTCCAGAAGCTAAAGCTGAGGAGACTCCTGAAGCACCTGCTGAAGAAGAGAAAAAAGAAGAATAGTCGACATGAATATTGATGCGTGCTATCAATTAGGCTACGTTATCAAGAAACATGGCGTCAAAGGTGAGGTCAGCGTTTTATTAGACGTTGATTTTCCTGAAGAATATTCAGAATTGGAATCAGTTTTTGTTGAAATCAACCAAAAACTGGTTCCTTTTTTTATTGAATCCATCCAGATAAGGGATGATAAGGCGGTCATCAAGTTTGAAGATATTGATGACGGACCGTCTGCGGATGAACTCAAGGCAAAAAGAGTTTTCCTTCCTCTTTCTACATTACCTGATCTCGAGCCTGGGAAATTTTATTATCATCAGGTGGTCGGTTATACAGTTAAAGACCTAACGCTCGGTGAAGTAGGAACAATCATGGGAATTTTCACGTCTAATATGCAGGATCTGATCACTGTTGACCATAATGGAACGGAAATCCTTATTCCTATTAACGATGACATTGTTCATGATGCAGATCATGAGAATAAAATATTGAATGTAGATCTGCCCGAAGGGCTGATGGACGTATATTTGTCTTGATGATGCACATTGATATTATAACCTGCCTTCCTAAGCTTTTGGAGAGCCCTTTTGGTGACTCTATACTATTGCGAGCCCAAACTAAAGGGTTGGTCGAGGTGAATGTTCATGACCTTAGAGGTTATTCTAAAGATAAGCATCACAAGGTAGATGATTATGCGTTCGGTGGTGGGGCCGGTATGGTTTTAATGATGCAGCCTGTGGTTGACTGCATCAATGCGCTTAAGGAACAGCGTGAATATGACGAGATTATATATATGAGCCCTGATGGAGAGCAGTTTTCCCAGGCCATAGCTAATGAATTGTCATTAAAGGGAAATATTATGATTCTTTGCGGGCATTATAAAGGTGTAGATGAAAGAATTAGAGAGCACTATATAACTAGAGAGATTAGCATAGGCGACTATGTTTTATCGGGTGGCGAATTGGCTGCCGCTGTAGTGTCTGATGCAGTTATCAGGTTGTTGCCAGGGGTATTAGGAGATGAAACTTCTGCGCTCACTGACTCATTTCAAGACGGTTTAGTAGCACCACCAGTTTATACAAGGCCTGCAAATTTTGAAGGAATAGAGGTGCCGGATATTCTTTTGTCGGGACACGAAAAGAAAATAGAAGAATGGCGTTTTGAGCAGGCTGTTGAGCGCACTAAAAAGAGGAGACCAGATCTTTTTAACTCCTCTAAATAAAAACAAAAGGCATTTGGATTGTTATACAATAAGTATAATAAAATTCGAATGACAGAGTCAGAAATAAACTATAAAAACCTACTTTCTGAGAGGGAGCGTGATCTTGAAGATAGGAATGAGGAGCTAGAGGCACAACACGAAGAGCTAACGGCTGCTGTTGAGGCAATGATCAAGAAGAATGATTATCTTGAGAAGACACTCGAAGAGCTACACATCCGAAATAACGAAATAGAGCAGATAGTATATAGAAGTAGTCATGACTTAAAGTCTCCAATCACCTCTTTAGATGGTCTTTTAATGCTTATGGAGACTGATCAAGGTAATCTCAATGACTATTTATTGAAGGCAAAAATGGCTTCGAATAATATGAAGCATATTTTGCAAATGATGGTGTTATACAGTAATTCTTTGGTAAGCGATTTGGCTTTTGAAACCATAACTATTAATGATTTATGGGAGCAAGTGAATTACGAGCTTCAACAAATAGATGGTTATGATTCTGTCAAAATTTCATTCGATAAAAACAAAAGGGAATTTTCTGGTGATGTAGCACGCCTTAAGATGATTTTGTTCAATCTGATCAAGAATGGTATTGATTTTAAAAACAAATCTAATGCCCGTATAGAAGTTAGATTTAATTTCAGGTCTGAGTGTTTAAAAATTCAAGTTGCAGACAATGGAATTGGAATTCCGAACGACTTACAATCTGATATATTTAAAATGTTTTTTCGAGGTAGTAATTCCTCCAAAGGATCTGGTTTAGGACTCTATTTATCAAAAAGAGCAGTGGAACTAATGGAGGGTAAAATCAATGTGGTTAGTTCTGAAAATATAGGAACTACGATAACAGTCGAATTACCTTTAAAGAAGTAAGGAGGACTTATTTTTGTCCTCCTTTTTTTAAAGATAGCTTCTCAATTTTTTGAATGTACTTTACAGAATCAGCCAACATGTGTTTTTGAGAAGAGATAACCTCCTCAAGATAAACCACACGCGCCTCTAATTCCTCAACCCTTTTATCACACTTTGTTTCCAGTAGTTTGATTTTATCAATTGCCTGGTGCAACAGAGCTTCTATTTCTTCACTGGTCATTATTTAATTATTGATGGCGTCTTCCAGATTTGCTGAATAAGCTATATCCATTAGGTTAAACTTTCCTTTTGGATACTTCTCCGCGATTTGCTCACGCCCAATTTTTACACTTTGCTTAAATACAGGGTCATTAGGCAAAATTTTTCTATGTGTTTTTAGCCCCTTACTATACATCTTTTCTTTCCATTCTACAAAATACCATTCCATTGATGGTTGATGAAAAACACTGAGTTTAGTTTTATCAAACACGAGTTTTTTAATTTGTTTTTTCTCAACCAAATCTCCGATGTATTCGAAAATTTTTTTGAATTCGTCAATGGTTATATAGGTGCCCGTTGCCCTTACTAAGG
>NZ_SMLV01000245.1 GCF_009711525.1 Fulvivirga lutimaris | reverse complement strand
GTAATGATCTTGGTTGGATTGTTTCAAGCCTGTAATAGCGGTAGTGAAGAGACAACTCCATCTGGATTGAAATATACAGTAGTGAGTAGAGGTAGTGAAGGAGTAGCTCCTAGCGGAAGTTATTTAATGCTAAATATGATCTACAAAGATGATACTGACTCTGTCTGGGTTGATACTAAAGACTCAGGAGTGCCAATTATGATTTTCAAAGAAGATTCTGTTTGGACTAAGAAGGATGGAAGTATTCAAGAGATATTTGTTGAGCTAGGAAAAGGCGATAGTATATCCTTTGATGTTTCTGCAAATGACCTTTTTACAAAAACGTGGCAGGCACCTTTGCCTCCGAGCATTACACCTGAGACAATGATTTCTTTTTTTATTGGAGTGCAGGATGTACTGGATGAAGAAGGTTTAAGAGCTTGGCAGCAAGAAATGCAATCTAAGCAGATGGCTAAGATGGAAGAAGCGGCATCTGAGCAGGTAGCTATTGACGAAGAATTGATAAATACTTATTTATCAGAAAATAATATTGATGCTCAGACTACCGAATCAGGCTTGAGGTATGTTATTACCCAAGAAGGTGAAGGTCCAACCCCAGAAGTAGGGCAAACAGTAGAGGTTAATTATGTTGGCCATGTTTTGAATGGTGAGTTTTTTGATACAAGTATTAAAGAAGTTGCTCAGGAGAAAGGACTTTACAGCGAACAAAGAGAGCCTTATGGACCTCTTGAATTTCCGATAGGACAGGGAGCTGTTATTAGTGGATGGGATGAAGGTATAGCTTTACTCAATAAAGGAGCAAAAGCTACGTTCTATATTCCGTCAGGTTTGGCATATGGCGCAAGAGCGAGAAGTGCTCAAATCCCAGCCAATTCTATTTTGGTATTCGATGTTGAGTTAGTGAATTTTAAATAACATGAGATCATTTAAATTAAGTAGTCTAGTGGTGCTTTTGGGTGCCATGTTTGTTTTAAACGGATGTCTGAATTCAGAGGAAGCACCAACTGATCCTACTTTTGATCAGTTCAATAAAGATTTAGAAGAGATTGATGCTTACCTGGCCTCAAATGGCATAGAAGCTGAAATTGATGATTATACTGCTATTAGATACGTTGTAAATAATCAGGGTACTGGACTGAAGCCATATCCTACTGTTGCAGATTCTTTAATACTATCATATGAGGGCTCTATACTTAAGTCCGGTGTAGTATTTGATGAAGCTACTAGTGAAAAGTTTAGAACATTAAGTCTTTTAGCAGGCATAATTCATTCTGCATCTTTTATACAAGAAGGTGGTAGTGTTACAGCTTATGCGCCTTCGTATTATGGGTTTGGTGATGTTTCAACTGATGTTGTACCAGCTAATTCTATATTGAAATTTGATGTTGCATTGGATAAGGTTCTTGATAGACAATTAATAACAGAAATTGCTGCTATTGATGCTGCACTTGAAGAAGCCAATGAAATAGTTTCAACAGACCCAAGTGGTATAAGGTTCACATTGGAGCAAGGTGGCGGTAATACTCCTAATAGATCAAGTGTTGTTACAGTGAGCTACGAAGGCAGACTATTTAGTACTGGTGAAGTATTTGACAGTAATCCATCAGCAACTTTTAGCTTAGAAAATGTTATCTCTGGATGGCAGATCATGGTTCCTAAAATGCAAGAAGGGGGTAGAATGAGGATGATTTTGCCATCACCATTTGCTTATGGTACTGGTGGTTCAGGTGATGCCATTCCACCTAATGCTATTTTAGAATTTGATGTGGAGCTTATTAGTATAAACTAGTGAAACTCTGTTTTGCTACTAATAATAGGAATAAACTCATAGAAGTCTCTTCTCTTCTAAACGACTCAATTGAACTTTTAAGTTTGTCTGATATTGGTTGTTTAGAGGAGATTGAAGAAACACAGGCTACTATAGAAGGCAATTCACTTCAAAAAGCTGAATATATATTTAACAAATATAATGTTGCAGTTTTTGCTGATGATACAGGACTCGAAGTAGAAGCTTTAAACGGAGAGCCAGGTGTAAAGTCCGCTCGCTATGCTGGTGAGCTAAGAGATAATGAGGCTAATATTCAATTGCTACTTTCTAATCTAAAATCTAAGCCAAATCGTGATGCACAGTTTAAAACTGTAATCACTTTGATTACAGAAAAGGAGAAAGTGCAATTTGAAGGAATTGTAAAAGGTAGCATAGCAGAACAAAAAATGGGTGAGGAGGGATTTGGTTATGACCCAATATTTGTTCCAAATGAATACAATATGTCATTTGCCCAAATGTCAATGGAGGAAAAAAATCAGATTAGCCATCGTGGCTTAGCTGTTAAGAAATTAGTAGATTACCTTAATCAAAATTATTAAGAGTGGCGTTAGATCCTTTTTTGATAGGTATAACAGGCGGCAGTGCTTCAGGGAAAACATTGTTTTTAAATGAGCTGATTAACGAGTTTGGGGAAGACGATATTTGTCTTATTTCTCAAGATAATTATTACTTGGACCGTGATCAGCAAGCCGTTGATGAAAATGGGGTTATAAACTTCGACCTTCCTTCTTGCATTAATAATATTGAGTTTGCTCGAGATATTAAATTACTAAAAGAAGGAAAAGGGTTTACAAGAAAGGAATATACTTTTAACAACCCTGCTGTAACACCAAAGCAACTTATCTTTAATGCGGCTCCAATTGTAATTGTCGAAGGGCTCTTTGTTATGCATTTTCCTGAAGTGAATAAGCTGCTTGATCTGAGGCTTTTCATAGATGCACAAGATCATATTCGTTTGAAAAGGCGGATAATTAGGGATAATAATGAAAGAGGGTATGACCTTGATGATGTACTCTACCGTTTTGAGAAGCACGTTATGCCGACTTATTATAAGTATCTCGAACCGCTTAAATCTGAGGCTGATCTTATTATTCCAAACAATACTCATTTCAAGAATGCACTAGGAGTATTATCTGGGTTTCTGCATTCCAGACTCAAAAGATAATATTGTTTTCTATCAATAAATCTTTAGATTTGCCCCGCTTTCAATAAATGAGCAGAAGAAATAACATATCGAAATTTAAGAGTTCAGTAAGTCTGGTAGCAGGTATATTGGCCGCTGTAGTGATCTTATTCACTCAAAGTTTCTATTTCGATTATGCTACAGAAACTGAAAGCAAAATAAAAACAGAGCAGTCTGATAATACGGATGAAGATCAGACCATTCTAAAAATTGGTTCTGAGGCAGTAGCTCAAGTAGCTCAAGTAAGTTTACAAAATGTACTCCACTTCATTTCTAATATTTACTTAGACAACTCACAACAAAATCATATTGAATATAAGCCTAAGCCTTTATTCAATGCCTATTTCCATACCTTATTCAGGTTAATAATATCACCCAACGCCCCTTAATAGGGATAGGTGATGTAGTCGAATTAGTGAGCTTCGCTCACTCCAAATAATAAATTCATTCTTTTTAAATTTTATAAAAATGCAAAACAAAGGTGCGGTTGTTACTCTAACAATCATTATTACGCTGCTATGCGTATATTATTTATCGTTTACGTTTGTTTCTCGTGGTATTCAGAAAGATGCTGTAGAATATGCCACTGATGATACAGGTGTTGTTGATCTTGGTAAGAAGCAGAACTATTTAGATTCTGTTTGGAACCTTCCTGTTTATAACCTTTTTGGTATTGAGTATACCTACAAAGAAGTTAAGGATACAGAATTAAGCAGAGGTCTTGACTTGCAAGGTGGAATGCATGTAACCTTAGAAGTTTCTCCTGTAGACATTATAAAAGGACTTAGTGGAAACAGTACGGATCCACAATTTAATGAAGCCATCAAAGCTGCTAAGGAAAAGCAGAGAAATAGCCAGGAGAGGTTTGCTTCATTATTTTACCAGTCATATTCAGAAATTTCTCAAAAGCCATTGGCAGATATTTTTGCTAATGCGGCTAATAGAGGAAGAGTAAGCAGAGGTGATTCAGATGACGCAGTGATGGATGTAATCGAAAAGGAAATAGAAGATGCTATTGATAGATCATTCATTATTTTAAGAACTCGTATTGACCAATTTGGTACTTCGCAGCCAAACATTCAAAGACTTCAAGGAACTGGTAGAATCCAAATTGAGATACCAGGTGCTGATAACCCTGAGAGAGTAAGAAAACTATTGCAAGGTGTTGCAAAGTTAGAGTTCTGGGAAGTAGCAGAGCCAACGGAGTATAGCAATTCACTTATTGCTATTAATGATCTTTTAGTTAAAGAACAGCAGAAGGCTTTTGAACAAGATAAGTCTGGTGCTGCAGAAGCAGCTACAGAAAATCTTAGTGATGCACTTTCTGCTGATACAACACAAACTGATGATCTTGGCGCTGCGCTTGAAGGTCAGGAAGTTGATTCTTCACAAAATAAATTGGATTCTCTATCCGCTCAGATATCGCCACTATTTGCTTTATCAAGAGCTGGTGGAACATTAATTTACGATGTTAGAGATACGACTGAAATTGGCAAAATCATAAGAAGACCAGATGTAAAGAGTTTGCTTCCAAGAACTATCAAACCTTTGTGGGAAGTGAAGCCAACAATGAATGAACAGACCGGTGAAGAGTTGTTGCAATTATACTTTGTGAAAGTAGGAAGAGGAGGTCAAGCTCCGTTAACTGGTGAGGTAATCACTGATGCTAGACAAGATTTAGATGAGTATGCTCGTCCTGCAGTAAGTATGCAGATGAATGCTACCGGCACCAGAGTATGGGGTAAAATGACAAGAGAAGCAGCTAATAGAAATCCAAGAGGAAAAATTGCTATTGTGTTAGATAATCTTGTTTACTCGGCACCTGGAGTAAATGGGGAGATACCTAATGGTAACTCTCAGATTTCTGGAAACTTCACTTTAGAAGAAGCAAAAGATTTAGCAAACATATTGAAAGCCGGTTCTTTACCAGCTCCTACAAGAATTGTTGAGGAGGCTATAGTAGGGCCAACATTGGGTCAGCTGGCTCAGAGCCAAGGTATTGTTTCAATACTTGCCGGTTTGGGTATGGTTGTGTTGTTTATGGTAGCATACTACGCAAAAGGTGGTTTGGTTGCCAACATTGCTTTAGTTTTCAACATATTCTTCATTCTTGGAATTTTAGCTCAGTTTAATGCTGCGCTTACACTCCCTGGTATGGCGGGTATAGTACTTACTATTGGTATGTCTATTGATGCCAACGTACTTATTTTTGAGAGGATTAGAGAGGAAATGAAAAATGGTGTTAAGCTTAGAGAAGCGATCACCATGGGTTATAAAAAGGCTTTTAGCTCTATTGTTGATGCTAACGTTACAACCTTACTTACGGCAATCATCTTATTTGTATTAGGTCAGGGACCTATCAAAGGATTTGCTATCACATTGATGATCGGTATTTTCTGTTCGTTCTTCTCAGCAGTTTATATTACTAGAGTAGTTGTTGAGTGGATGGTTGGTAGAAGAGATGATGCTAAAGTTTCATTCTCTACACCTTTTTCTAAAAACCTCCTGTCAAATACTAATATTGATTTCATGGGCAAAAGAAAAATGGCCTATGTATTCTCAACAGTATTTATTGTTATCGGCATGGCCTTAACATTTACTCAGGGTCTTAATTTAGGGGTAGACTTTCAAGGAGGTAGATCTTATATCGTAAACTTTCAAGACCCTGTTGTTGCCACAGACATGAAATTGGCACTTAGTGAGTCATTTGAAAATGCCGGTACAGAGGTGAAAAACTTTGGCGGTAATAATATTATGAAAGTAACCACTTCTTATCTGGTAAATGATGAAACTGATGGTGCAGATGATAAAGTAAAAAATGCTTTAGTAAGTGGGGTAGAATCATTCACAGGATTGAAATATGTAGCTGATGATTCCCAAGTTGATGACAAGCGTTTTTCAATCTCAGGATCTTCTAAAGTAGGAGCAACTATTGCTGATGATATCAAGAGCGCTTCATTTGAGGCTGGTATTTTTGCCATCATCGCTATCTTCCTTTACATCTTAGTGAGGTTTAGAAAATGGCAATTTAGTACTGGTGCTATTATAGCATTGGTGCATGATGCTGCCTTTGTATTCTCAGCTTTCGCTATTGCAGGCTTATTCGGAATCAAATATGAAATTGATCAAGTATTTGTAGCTGCGATACTTACAATCATAGGTTACTCAATAAATGACACTGTGGTTGTATTTGACAGAATTAGAGAGTACTTAAATCTTGGTACAAGCAATGACCGTTTGCAAATTTTCAATCAGGCAATTAATGGTACACTTAATCGTACTATGATGACTTCATTGACAACACTTGTTGTTGTGTTGATCTTATTCCTATTTGGAGGTGAAGTATTGAGAGGTTTCTCTTTTGCATTATTGATTGGTATCATGGTTGGTACTTATTCATCTGTATTTGTGGCTTCTCCTATCGTTGTTGATTTGGATAAGAAGAACCTTAAGTAAATAAGGACTTTATAAAACAAAAAGAGGCTGCCTATTTAATAGGCAGCCTCTTTTTGTTTCCTTGTGTATGTAATTACTTAACCGTAATTACATTTTTGATTTTTTTGTCTTCACTTACTGGAAGTGTTAACCTTAATATACCATTGTTATACTCTGCAGTTATCTTCTCTCTATCAATCAAATCATTCAATTTGAACGTTCTTTTAAAAGAACCATAATTTGACTCTAGCTGAGTATAATTCACTCCTTCTGGTCGTTTTCTTTCACCACTGATAATCAGTGTTTTTTCTTCTAAGTCGACAATGAAATCACTTTTCTCCATACCTGGAGCTTCTAGTAGCAATGTAAACTCCTTTTCACCTTTTATGATATCTACTGCTGGGTAGAATCCATTGTTAGGTGTTTGCAATACATTTTCTAAAAGATCGCCAAAAGTACTTGGCACGAAATCGTTAAGCGGGTTATATCTTACTAGTTTCATAGTTATAAAATTTAAAGTTTATTTTCCCTCACTGTCTATCAAAATTGTACCAAGCCCAAAAAAGTATAATTAAGCCAATTTTTAATGACATAATGTCTTAAAAATAGTAATATTCAATTTTTTAGTAAGACAAAATGACATATTTTGTCTTACGCCAGACTAATGTATATTAGGAGATTAGTTTATTTTTTTATGAATTCAAACGTTAGAAATTTTATTAAAACCCTTGGTCCGGGTATTGTCTTTGCTGGAATGTGTATTGGGGTTTCTCATCTTGTTCAATCTACCCGAGCTGGTGCTGATTATGGCTTTGTATTATTGCCAGCTGTCCTGGCAGCAGTAATTTTCAAGTATCCGTTCTTCGAGTTTTCTTCAAGGTATACAAGCGCTACGGGTGAAAGTATATTGCATGGCTATGCTAAACAGGGCAAATGGATTCTGTGGTTATATGCGCTTGTTACAGTGGCAACAATGTTTATTGTAACTGCAGCTGTAACTTTTGTAGCAGCAGGTCTTATGGGTAATTTGTTTGGCCTAGATCTGGACACTGACAAGCTTGCAGGAATCATCTTTATTATATGTGTTGTAGTTCTTGGTGGAGGTAAATATAATGCGCTGGACGGCCTTTTGAAGATGGTTAGTTTTGTTCTATTGATCAGTACAATAACAGCTGCCTTTATTGCCTTTTATAATGGTGGTGCAGACATAAGTTCGGATTTTGTTCCCAAAGAAGTAATGTCTGGCTCTGGTATCATCTTTCTGATCGCACTCATGGGTTGGATGCCTACAGCGGTAGATATGTCTACCTGGACAGGATTATGGGCTGAAGAACGAATAAAACAAACGAGCTATACGCCCACTTTAAAAGAAACACTGCTAGACTTTAATATTGGCTACGCCATTACCGGTGTGCTTGCTGTGATATTTCTATCTCTGGGAGCACTTGTGATGTATGGTAGCGGGACAGAACTGTCTAATAACTCTACAACATTTGCCGGGCAGCTTATTGGCTTGTATACTGGCTCTATTGGCGAGTGGAGCTATTTGATCATAGCTGCGGCTGCTTTCAGTACCATGTTCAGTACATCAATTACTGTTGTTGATGGTTATGGTCGGGCCATGGATAGAAT
>NZ_SMLV01000374.1 GCF_009711525.1 Fulvivirga lutimaris | reverse complement strand
AAGTTAGCTTAATGGGTTACTTTAACAAACGAGGACGAATAAAATGAGATGACATTCCAGAATTGGGAAAAAGTTTTTCAGTAGAACGTCAAAATTCTGTAGGAAACAACGCTTTTAAGTGTGGAATGGAAGTTGAGCTTGTCATTTAATTAAAGAAAAATAACAAACTATTTGGTAATACTTAATAGATTTGAGCCGACATTTATATTGCTATATGAGATATTTACTGATAATAATATTTACATTATTTGGAGTAGTTCAAGTTTACTCGCAAACAATAGATTTAGCTGGAACTTGGAGTACTGCTAATGTATGGGTTGGAAACACACTCCCTACATTGAATAGCTCTATTGATATAGACACTAAAAATAACGGAGGAGGCGATAAGTTTCAAGGCGGTGAAGTGTCAACAGTCGATGGTGACTATACAATAGGAAATATGACTTGGGAAGATCAAACATTAACTGTTTCAAACCCATATACATTGAATTTGGGAAGCCAAACACTTTTTGATGCTAATCCTACTTCAGTAAAGAAAAATTTTATTGCTAATAATAATTCGACTATCAATGTTCCAGCTGGAGCAACAATGATAATTTATGGTGATCTTGATGTTAAAAATGGCCTTACTCTGAATATTCAAGGAACTTTTATAGTTAAAGGTGACTTTGTTGCTGATAATAATGCTGCAATTGTGGTTGCAGGGGGAGGTAGTATTGGAATAGATGGTGATTTAACTTTAGGGGGTGGTACAACATCGATTTCTGGCCCTCCTGGTTCAATTACAGTTGGTGGAACCTGTACTGCAGGAAATGGAGCGTGTGGATCAGCTGCTCTTCCAATAGAGCTTTTATCATTCATTGGGACTGAATTAAAAGGAAAAGTAAGCCTAAAGTGGTCAACTGGATCAGAAGTTAATAACGACTATTTCACAATTGAAAGATCTTCTGATGGCTTGAATTACCAATCTATAGCAACAATAGGCGGTGCAGGAAATAGTTCAGAGGCTTTAGAGTATCAATATGTCGATAAAGACCCATTATTTGGCAGGTCTTACTATAGGTTGAAGCAAACTGACTTTGATGGAGCTTCTGAAGTTTTTGCGCCAATTGCTGTGGATTTCACCTCGCTGTCTACTGGAGATATTACTTTTACTAACCCTGTTATGGCCGGAGAAGAAGTAACAGTTTATTTAAATACTGATGAATCAGAAAATCTCAAATTGAGCATATTCAATATGGTCGGTGAGAAAATTATTGATCAGAACTTTTCTGGAGTATCATATAGCTTCCAACTGAGTGCAGATGTGAAGCCAGGCATTTACTTTCTAAAGGTTTCTTCATCAAGTACAGAGAAAACAGGCAGATTAGTCGTGAATTAATTGAAAAAACATTTTAGAACAAAAAAGGTGAATGTATCTACATTCACCTTTTTTGTTGAGCTATGTTTAGTAAACTCCTTACTTCTTTAATAATTCAGGCAGGCCTTGCAGGATATCTTCTGTCATGGCCTTCAGGTCAAAGGATGGTTTCCAACCCCAGTCTGACCTTGCCTGAGAATCGTCAATCGAATCTGGCCATGAGTCAGCAATTTTTTGCCTAAAATCTGGATTATAGGTTATTTCAAAGTCAGGCATTTGTGATTTTATCTGATTTGCAATTTCCACAGGTGAAAAGCTTATGGCACTGACATTATAGCTGGACCTTACTTTTATTTTATCACCATCAGTCTCCATCAAGTCAATGGTTGCTTTTACTGCATCGTCCATATACATCATGGGTAAATAGGTGTCCTCTGAAAGGAAACACTCATAGCTGCCTTCTTCAAGGGCCTTATAGAAAATATCAACAGCATAGTCGGTAGTCCCACCACCTGGCTTCGCCTTATAACCTATAAGTCCTGGATATCTGAGGCTGCGTACATCAACGCCATATTTTTGGTGGTAGTATTCGCACCATCTTTCTCCAGCTAATTTACTGATGCCATAAACAGTATTTGGATCCATAACTGTGTTCTGCGGTGTATCCACTCTTGGTGTTGAAGGCCCAAATACGGCTATTGAACTTGGCCAATATACTTTGTCTAATTTCTTATCCTTAGCCAGATCCAAAACGTGGATTAAACTCTCCATATTGAGCTGCCAAGCTAATTTTGGATCACTTTCTCCCTTTGCAGATAATATTGCAGCTAAATGATAGACCTGAGTTATATTGTGCTTTTCAGCTATTTCGTAAAGTCTTTGCCGATCCATTGCGTTAAGCAATTCAAATGGCCCTTCTGCTATCTTGCCTTCCGGTTGCTTCAAATCTGAAGCAATGACATTTTCCTTGCCGTGTAATTCTCTTAAGGCTAGTGTTAATTCTGAACCCAACTGACCTAACGCACCAATAACCAATACTTTGTTCATAGCTTTTTCAATAAGTGCTGCGAAATTAAGAATTTCACTCAAACGATTGAAATACTATTCGTGCTTTACTTGACCAAGTTTATATATTTGTTGCTCCAATGAGCTTCGAAGATTATTTGAAAGATAAAAAAATTGATTCAGCTGCTTTTAAGCAGGGGGACATTGAGCTTTGGAATGATTTTAAAAATCAATTTGAGCAAATGCACCCTAAGAGTTTTACTGCACAAAAGCTCTTTCTCATCAATGAGATTAGGAGGAAATATATTCTTAAGATAGTTGAGGAAGCTGAAATTACTGAAGTTAAAAAGCCTTCAAGGCCTGTAATGAAAAAAGTGGGGAAACCAGTTATTAAAAAATCTGGAGATGAGGAAGCTAATAAACCTAAGAAGCCACAACGGCCAGTTATGAAAAGACCTAAAATGAAATGATATGTATACTTTAAAAGAAAAGTTAAATTCTGAAATAGAAGATATTAAATCATCCGGATTATATAAAAAGGAAAGGGTGATCACCACACCTCAGGGAGCGGATATAAAAACCACAGAAGGAAAAGAGGTAATTAATTTTTGTGCTAATAATTATCTAGGACTCTCATCACACCCGAGAGTTATAGAGGCGGCTAAGGCCGCAATAGATACACATGGTTTTGGTATGTCTTCAGTAAGGTTTATCTGTGGCACACAGGATATTCATAAAGAATTGGAGTCAAAGATTTCAACTTTCCTGGGTACAGAGGATACAATTCTCTATGCTGCCGCATTTGATGCCAATGGTGGAGTTTTTGAACCGCTGCTAGGGCCACAGGATGCGATTATTTCTGATGCGCTTAATCATGCTTCTATTATAGATGGGGTTAGATTGTGTAAGGCCATGCGTTATAGATATAATCATAATGACATGGCTGACCTTGAGTCTAAGTTGAAAGAAGCACGTGATGCTGGAGCTGAGCATATTATGATTGTTACCGATGGTGTATTTTCAATGGATGGAACAATAGCTCAATTAGACAAAATTTGTGATTTGGCTGATCAGTATAAGGCTATGGTCATGACGGATGAGTGTCATTCAACAGGTTTTATGGGTAAGACGGGAAGAGGTGTTCATGAGCATAGAGGTGTAATGGACAGGATTGATATTATCACAGGAACTTTGGGTAAAGCTCTCGGGGGTGCATCTGGTGGATTTACTTCTGGAAAGAAAGAAATCATTGATTTGTTAAGACAAAGGTCAAGACCATATTTATTCTCAAATACCTTGGCACCTTCTATTACCGGTGCTTCGATAGCTGTTATTGATATGCTAAGCGAAACCACTGATTTAAGGGACAAACTTGAAACCAATACAAAATACTTTAGAGAGAAGATGACAGCTGCAGGTTTTGACATTAAGCCAGGAGAGCATGCAATTGTTCCAATAATGTTATATGAGGCGCCATTAGCTCAGAAATTTGCTGATGCTTTGTTGCAAAAAGGCATTTATGTAATTGGATTTTTCTTTCCTGTTGTACCTAAAGGTCAGGCTAGAATTAGAGTTCAGATTTCAGCTGGACATGAAATAGCGCACTTAGATAAAGCAATAGAGGCATTTAAAGAGGTAGGTAAAGAATTGGGCGTAATTTAATTACGCCTTAGCTTCTTGCCCGATCGGATTGTTGGCAGTTTCCTTATCAGAAACTTCTGTTTTGGCCTCTACATTCTCGGGCTTGGCAGTCAGATATTCGTTAATCATCTTTCTCAATTCCTGAGGAGAAAGGTTACTGAAAAGCTGACCATTTTTTGTCAGTGATAACTGACCTGTTTCTTCAGAAACTATTAAAATAACTGTGTCAGTAACTTCAGACATACCCAAAGCCGCTCTATGTCTAAGCCCAAATTGTGCCGGTAGGCTATCACTTTCCGAAACAGGTAAAACACACCTTGCGGCTTTAATTTTTCCCTTGTGAACAATTACGGCACCATCATGAAGAGGACTGTACTTATTAAATATTGAAAGTAACAGTCTTTTAGATAAGAAAGCATCTATAATATCTCCTGATTCAGCATAGAACTTAAGTTCAGAATCACGCGAAAAAACAATTAAGGCGCCAGTGTTTGTTCCACCAAGTGATTTTGCTGCTTCAATGATCGGTGTAATGTTATAGCCTTCACGATACTCTTTGTTCTTCCATAAGAAGATATTTTTGATGAAACCAGTGCTTTTATTGAAGTCTGTGGTTTTCCCTATTAGCAGTAAAAATTTTCGTATTTCGGGCTGGAATAAAATTATGGCTGCAAGAACACCAACACCCATGAACTGACCTAGAATCAATCCAAGAAGCTCCATTTGAGCAGCTCTTACTATCAGATAGATCAGGTAAAGTGACAGGACTCCTAAGAAGATAGTAACAGCTACACTTCCGCGCATAAGTTTATAGACTTGATACAATAGAATACTCACAAGGAGTATATCTATGATATCTACCCAACTAACTTCTAAAAATCCTATGCTAAACAGAAAAATCAATCTAAAATCACCTTTTTAGTTTACATACGTTAAATTAAACAATTTGACCGTTTCTACGGCCTCTTTTACATCATGAACTCTTAAAATATTTGCTCCCTGCTGAAGGGCAATCATATTTAAAGCAGTTGTTCCATTTAAAGCTTGACCTGCATCGGTATTCAATGATTTATAGATCATTGACTTTCGCGACAGACCAATTAGCATTGGCAGCTCAAGCATTTTAAATGCATTTAGCGATTTTAAAAGCTGAAAGTTTTGCTCAATGTTCTTAGCAAATCCAAAACCTGGATCAATAATAACGTCTTTAATCCCTCTTGATTGTAGATCTGAAATTTTGCCTTGAAAGTAATCCAGCATTTCTAAAACCATATTCTCATAATGAGCCTCTTCTTTCATGGTTTGTGGTGTTCCTTTCATATGCATTAATATATACGGAACCTTAAGCTGGGTAACCGTATCGAACATGTCCTTGTCTAAATTACCACCCGAAATATCATTGATTATGTCAGCTCCTGCTTTTACAGCTTCTCTGGCCACCGATGATCTGAAAGTATCAATAGAAATATAGGTATCCTGAAGTGTGGACTTAATCAATTCTATTACGGGCACTACTCGGTCAATTTCTTCCTGAGCAGAGATGTCATCCGCACCAGGTCTTGAAGAGTATCCACCAATGTCAAGAATAGAGGCACCATCTTTAACCATTTTATTAGCAATAGAAATGGCACTGCTATCTTCTTTTACTCTACTTCCACTATAGAATGAATCAGGGGTAACATTGAGAATTCCCATTACCAAAGGGCTATCCAATGATATTAGATTTCCGCGAAGGTTAAGTGTCTTTTTACTCGAAAAAAATGTATCTTGCGCCACTTCTAAAGCAGTTTTTGTTATAAAAGGATTCAGCGTTGATAGACAAAACAGTAAGCGAATATACACAGGTAATAAAGGAGTGTAAAGCGCTTTTCGAAAAGAAAACCAAAGATTACGGTACAGCATGGAGAATACTTAGATTACCCTCCATAACAGATCAAATTTTTATAAAAGCCCAAAGAATAAGGTCAATCCAGGATAAGGGAATGCAAAAGGTAGGGGAGGATATCACCAATGAGTTTGTTGGTATTATCAATTACTGTATCATCGCCATTCTACAATTGAGGTTAAAAGGGAATGAAGAAATGAGCCTTTCTTATGAGGGGTTGGAACCTCTTTATGACAAAGTTGTTGAAGATACATTAAGCCTACTTCAGAATAAAAATCATGACTATGGCGAGGCATGGAGAGAAATGCGTGTAAGCTCCATTACAGATATTATATTGATGAAATTATTCAGAGTTAAGCAGATAGAAGATAACGAGGGTGCTACGCTTGTATCAGAAGGTGTAGAGGCTAACTATCAGGATATGCTTAACTATTCAGTATTTGCATTGATTAAGTCAAACTTTATTTAAGATGTTTAAGAAGATAATAGATATATTCTCAAGAGTATTTGTTGGTGGGTTGTTCATTTTTTCTGGACTGATCAAGCTGAATGATCCAATTGGGACAAAGATTAAGCTCGAGGAATACTTTGAAGTATTCTCAAGTGATTTTGGCTCTTTCTTTGAATGGTTCATTCCTATGGCACTTCCTATCGGGATGGTGCTAATAGTACTAGAGCTAGTGCTAGGAGTTGCTGTGCTCATCAATTATAAAATGAAATTGTCAATGACGGTTATGCTGTCGCTGATGTTGTTTTTTACATTTCTAACATTCTACTCTGCTTATTTTAACAAGGTTACAGATTGCGGATGTTTCGGAGATGCAATACCATTAACCCCTTGGCAGTCTTTTTATAAAGATGTTATTCTAATGGTTTTTGTAGCACACCTGTTTTGGTACAGAAATAGTTATGAGCCAATGTTGAAAAGCAGCCTGTCACAAATAATTGTTGGGGGAACAACCATTGTCAGTTTTATAGTTGGAATTGTGGCTATTATGCATTTGCCCTATATTGATTTTAGACCTTATAAAATTGGTAATAGCATACCTGATAAAATGATACCTGAGGAAAGCCCTATTGTACAATATACTTTCGAAAAGGCTGGTGAAGAGGTGGAGGCTTTAAAATTTTTAAGTGCTGATGAAGGGTATAAGTATGTAAGCTCTAAGGTACTTAATGAGAAAGCATCTACTGCAAAAATTACCGACTATCAGGTGGTGAGTGTTGAAGGTGAGGATTTTACAGAGGAGACCTTTACAGGAAACAAGCTGCTGCTGCTTTTCTACAACACTCAGTTTGATGATAAGGAAAAGATGGATCAAATAAATGCTTTAATAGAGGGCTTGGAGAATGCAGAACCAATGGTGCTTACTTCCTCTGGAGAAGCTGAATTTGAGGCTTTTAGACATGAATATCAATTAGCCGTTCCATACTATCTGACAGATGCGACTGTACTGAAGGCGATGATTAGATCAAACCCTGGTGTTATGCTGGTGAGACAAGGTATTGTATTTGGTAAATGGCACCATAATGATGTGCCAACAGCTGAAGAAATCAATGCGCTTACCAGATAAAGTTATACTCATTGGAATGCCTGGCTCAGGCAAAACGACTTTAGGAAAGCAAATAGCTGAAAGTTTATCACTGCCGTTTTTCGATCTTGACTCAATCATTGAAGCAAGTGTAGGGAAATCCATTAAATCAATATTTAAAGACGATGGGGAGGAGCATTTCCGAAAAATTGAGTCTGAGGCCATAAGGAACTTTCTTTCAAGTCATACTAGGTTTATTATGTCTTCTGGTGGAGGCACACCGTGTTTCTTTGACAACATGGACAGAATGGTTGAGGTTGCAACTGTAGTATTTATCGATGTGCCAGAAAGTACATTAGTTGAGCGACTGCATACAACAAACATTGCAGAAAGGCCCTTGTTGAGTGGCGCGGATTTAACTAAAAAAATAAAAAACACCCTTGATAAAAGAAGGGTGTTTTATGAAAGAGCTCACTTCAAAATTGCCGGATCAATAATTTCGGCACCAGAAGTAATTAGTCTTTTAGAAAAAGAATCCTAGTGTAAAGGCGAATCCTGAATTTTGGTTATTCACTACTGCCTGTTGACCAGGGTATGGTGATACAACAGATTCTTTACCTTGAGAGGTTAAGATTGTCAAGTCTGCAAAGAAATCTTCGGTTCTTATTCCACCGCCAAAGTTAAATTTGAGTTGCCGTTGATCTACATTATCGTCAATTGGATCAGCAAGCATTGAAACACCACCCCTAAATCTGAATATTTCATACCTGAACTCAGCACCTAAGCGGTAGTTTATACTTGATTTATAGTCACTTATTCTACTATTCTCGTCTGAGAACGATTCTCCCGCAGAGGGATTTGATAAATTAGCTCCAGCATAATTTATCGTTTCTATATCCCCGGTAATAAATCCTAGCTTACCAAAAAAGTATGTTGCACCTAGTTTTAGTCTTGATGGCGTTGTTACGACATAGTCGAAGGGCTCGTAATCATAACCATAAGACTCCTGCACATTACCTGCGTAATTAGCAGTAAGCGTAATGTCTCTTATTTGCTCAATAACATAGTAAGAAGGTGTTGAATAGCTTAAGCCAACTAATAATGTGTTTATGGGTCTACCAATTAGCCCAAAAGTAGCAGATATACCTGTTCCATTTTGCTCATAATTATCTTCCAGAACAATGCTGTTCAAATCTGCATTGGTTGGTCTTTCAATATACTCTCTCTCAACCCTTTTGGTCATTGTAAGTATGCCTATATTTCCACCAAAATATAATCTATCATCATAGTTACCACCATAAGCTATGGAAGTTTGATAGGCCGCACCCCTAGAATCAATAGTTTCGCTTTGGTAAACAGGAAAGTTAGCCTCGCTATAAGCTGGTACAGGATTGTTATTCCCATCCAGAATTAAATTTCCATCATCGTCAGTGGCATAGAAGTCTCTATCAACAAAGTAGTCGCCATTTCCATCTTGAAAAGGACTAATCAAGAAAGTCTCATAGGCCAGTTCTGCAAAGTCATTGTCAAAACCTATATTGCCATTATTATCAACATAAGAACTCAAGGCTGCATACTCTACAAAATCTGCCGGTCGACTTGGATCAAAAACTATCTCTCCGTTTTCTACTGCATTAGAACTATACCCTTCATACCTGATTTGATTTTGAAAATCAGCCACTCGGTTTATGCTTATTCCAAATGCCCCACCTTTAAATTTCCCAGAACCATTGTCATTTTTAATTACCGCGCCAAGATTGGCAAAGTTGAAATTCAACCTACCTTCAGAAATTTCCGTGCCCTGATATCTGGATGATGCATTTAAATAATTGAACGAAGGAGTAAATGAAAATACAGATTTATTGAAGAAACCAAGCCCTGCAGGGTTGGAGGAGGCTGCACTTATATCACCTCCTAAAGCCGTTTGAGCTTCCCCAAGACCTAGTATTCTTGCTGTTCCTCCAGGACTAGTCTGACTTAGTTGAAGTGCAGTGCCAGCAAAGTCACTTGCGTCCTGCGCATGGCCATAATTCACGCAAAGCGCTGCCATGCTTATAATTATAAGCGCTGATTTTAATTTCATGTTAATAGTATTTTGAGCTATTAATTACCTCTTCTTGAACCGCTAGATGATCTTGAGCTTCCTGAAGATGATCTAGAACCGCTGCTTCTTGATCCAGAGCTTCCTGAAGAAACGCCACTTCTGCTTCTTGATCCAGAGCTTCCAGAAGATGTTCTGCTGCCAGAGCTTCTGTTACTGCCACCAGTTGAAAAACTGCCAGATCTGCTTCTTCCTGAATTACTTGGTGTACTCCAGTTAGATCTTGATCCAGAGCTTCTGCTATTACCGTAGCTTCTTGAGCTATTTGATCTGGTATTACCATAAGACCTTGTACTGTTGGTAGACCTTGAATTATCAAAACTACCGTATGATCTAGATCGGCTATTTGTAGAAGGTCTAGAGTATGTTCTAGACGTACTTGAAGACGATGAAGTTCTACCGTTGTAGGTTGATCTGGAGTTTGTACCTGAAGATGAACCATCAACAGAGCTAGATTCTTGCGATCTTCTATAGTAGCTAGATCTGCTACTTACATTATTCGAATATCTGTTTCTTGCAGAAGAGTTGCTGGCTGTTCGGCCGTTTGTTCTTCCATTATCTATAGTGCTAGAAGATCTTGAGCGACTTGCAGATCTACCATTATAAGCAGTCCTATTTGATCTTGATGGGCCAGAACCTCTTGTGAACGATCTGTTACCTCTAGACTCGTAGTTATTAACTACTACAACTCTGTTATAAGGAGAGTAGTACGAGTTATAAAATCCACCATATGGGCTGCACCATGGATCATAAAATCCTCCGCCCCAGCCATAACCAATTCTCCAGCTGCTTCTCCAACCACTATATCCCCAGCCCCAGCCGGTACCGAATCCAATAGAAACTGACCATCCCGGACGGAATGCCGGACGATAATATCCACCATAGTAAGGTCTATATAATGGGTCGAAAATTGTTCCTTGGTAGTAAAATGGATCACTCCAAAATACATCAGAGTAATTGTTGTAGTATGTATAGTTACCTCTATAATCTCTTACATAGTAGTTAGCATTACTTATATAACTATCTGTTACTGAGCCATAATCATTAAAGTCCTCTACATAATACTCATCCTCATCATATCCATTATTTCTTTCATATTCATCTGCAGAATATCTGGAAATGTATTCAGGGTTGACATTTTTTTGAGAAAAACTCTCATTTGGGTCAACATCTTTGAAGTTGGTCTGAACATTTTCGACTTTTAAGTCGTCTGGATTAGTTGCCATGTGCTTTTTCTTGGCTTTACGATCTTTAGGTGTGAAATACATATCATCGTATTCCTGGGCGATAACCTGCCCACTTATGACAAGAAAGGTGGCAATAATCAGTGTAAGAGTTCTATTAATCGTTTTCATGGCACTTTTTGTTTATGGTTACTAAACATAATTTATTAAACGAGAATTCCCAAAAGCAGGGTTATATATCATTATATTTGCTCGCAATAAATATTTATTCTAAAACAAACAAAAAACATACCAGAAATTAGTTATGGCGAAAGGATTACCAAAAAGAAGTGAAGATTATTCTCAATGGTATAATGAATTGGTGAAAAAAGCTGATTTAGCGGAGCATTCATCGGTTAGAGGTTGCATGGTAATTAAGCCTTACGGGTTTAGTATCTGGGAAAAAATGCAAGCTGCACTTGATAAAATGTTTAAGGACACCGGACATTCAAATGCTTACTTTCCATTATTTGTGCCAAAAAATCTTTTTGAAGCTGAGGAAAAGAATGCAGAGGGTTTCGCTAAAGAATGTGCAGTAGTTACTCATTACAGACTAAAAAATGACCCGGATAATAAAGGAAAACTAATTGTTGACCCTGAAGCTAAACTGGAAGAAGAGCTTGTTGTGAGGCCAACAAGTGAAGCGGTTATCTGGAGTACTTATAAAAACTGGATTCAATCTTACAGAGATTTACCATTACTTATTAACCAGTGGGCTAATGTTGTTCGTTGGGAGATGAGAACAAGACTTTTCTTGAGAACAGCAGAATTTCTTTGGCAGGAAGGTCACACTGCACACTCAACTAAAGGAGAGGCAATTGATGAAACTAAGCAAATGCTGGAAGTTTATGCAACGTTTGCTGAAGAATTTATGGCAATGCCTGTGCTCAAAGGGGTAAAAACAGAGAGTGAAAGGTTTGCTGGAGCTGAAGATACCTATTGTATAGAAGCATTGATGCAAGATGGGAAGGCATTGCAGGCAGGGACTTCACATTTTCTCGGACAAAACTTTGCCAAGGCATTTGATGTGAAATTTGCTGGCAAAGATGGTAAAGAGGAATATGTGTGGGGTACTTCCTGGGGTGTTAGTACAAGATTGATGGGTGCATTAATTATGGCTCATTCTGATGATGAAGGATTGGTATTGCCTCCAAAATTGGCGCCTATACAGGTGGTTATTGTTCCAATATTTAAAGGAGAGGAGCAATTGGCTCAAGTTAGCGAAGTAGCCGAAAAATTGAAAAAGGAACTTCAGGCACTGAACATCAGTGTTAAGTATGATAATAGAGATACGAGTTCCCCAGGTTGGAAATTTGCTGAGTATGAGTTGAAAGGAGTACCAGTAAGAGTGGCTATAGGACCAAGAGATTTGGAAAATGGCACTTTAGAGATAGCTCGAAGAGACACTAAAGAGAAGGCGATATTTAAAGTAGAAGATGCTGTTGCTCATATCAACCAATTGATGACAGACATTCAGGAAAATATCTATAAAAGAGCAATTGATTTTAGGGCTGACAATACCACAGAAGTAGAGACCTATGATGAATTTAAGAAGGTTTTAGATTCTAAAGGAGGTTTTGTACTTGCACATTGGGACGGCACAGCAGAAACAGAAGATAAGATCAAAGAAGAAACCAAAGCTACTATTAGATGCATTACGCTAGACTTTAAAGAAGAAGCTGGAACTTGTATGTATTCAGGGAAACCTTCAAAAGGCAAGGTGGTATTTGCCAGGGCATACTAAGAAGCATCACAACAAAGCAAAGAGGTCATTATGAGAATAATGACCTCTTTTTTTGCTATATGTCAGTTAACCGACTCAAATAAGTCAACACCTACATGTTAAGTCCGTTATCTTGAAGCTGATATGGGAGTAAACATAATTAAAGATATAAGGGGCAAGGACAGGTTGATGTTGGTGGTCCTAATTGGCATAGCCGTTTTACTTGTTTATTTCATTGCTTCATCACACTATTTGAGTTTAAGAAAATCAAAAGAGCATGTTTTACAGAAGTTAAGGTCTGTAGCGGTAACGGCAAGTATGATGATCGATGGAGATGATCATCAATATCTTTCGAGGAATTACAAAAGGAAGAATGACTTGATTGATTCAAAAGATGATTCCGTTTATATGGAGCTTCACCAAGTGCTGAAAAACATTAAGGAGCTCAACAATCTAAGCAGTCCAATTTATACTATGGTGTACAATGGTAAGTCAGATGAATATGAGTTTATTATTACCTCTTCTGACGAGCCGTATTACCGTCATATGTTTGTCAATTATCCATCGCAGCTAAAAATGAATTATGCTTATGGTGGGGTAATAGATGAATACCAGACAGAAAACGGAACATGGCTATCGGCCTTTGCACCTATAAAAAACTCGAAAGGAGAGGTGGTGGCTAACTTGCAGGTTGATGAAAAGTTTGATGACTTTATTGCAGAAGCAAATGCTGATCTGGTAAAAAATATAACGGTGACTTCGGTTTTATTTGTGCCGTTTATGCTCTTCTTATATTCATTCATGAAACGGACCTTAGAGAAAGAAGAACAAAGCAAACATATGCTTGAAGAGCAGAATGAAGAGATTCAACTTCAGAATGAATTAATAAAAGAGTCAAACCTCAAGCTTGAGGAGGCTAATGCCATTGTTAAAGCAAGAAATCTGAATCTTGATAAGATTGTAAAAAAGCGAACCGAGGAGCTTACTTTAGCCAATGAAGATTTAGCTACTTTTCTATATAGATCATCGCACGATATCCAAGGGCCAATTGCTTCGATAAAAGGGATATACAACTTGGCAAATTATGATCTTAATCCATCAAAAGAATACCTCGGCATGATCAATGACAGTGTTATGCAACTGGACACGAGAGTGAAAAGTATTAATGCAGTATTTGAAGTTAAACAAAGAAAGGTTGAAAAGACTTCAGTCGATTTGAAGCAGTTTATATCAAAATTCATAGATGTACAGACAGCCCAAATTGGATGTAAAGACTATGAACTTTTTATAAATATCGATGAAGGATTGGCCTTTAAGATAGATCAACTTTTACTAGAAATAGTATTGAGCGAATTAATAAAAAACTCATTTCAATTTAAATCAGACAACAGGCTGGTATTGATAGTCGATGCAAAGAAATTAAACAACAAATTGTTTAAAATTACCTTCTCAGATAATGGGCAAGGCATAGCAGATGAAATTAAAGGAGAAATATTTGACATGTTTAAAAGGGGGCATGAAAAATCACAAGGTTCAGGTCTTGGACTTTATGCTGTTAATCTGGCAATAAATAAGCTAAATGGTAAAATTGAAGTTTTTTCGGATGGTGGATCAGGCACCACTTTTGAAATAACTTTACCTATTGGTTAAATGGTAACAATTGTGACATTTTCTAAAGAATAGATTGAGTTAATTTGCAATTGTTTATGAATACCCGTGTTAACGTTATTATTCCAGCCTTCAATGAAGAGAATGGAGTTGGTTCTGTCATTAAGGAAATTCCTAAGGGTTTGGTTGAAGAGGTGATTGTAGTTAACAATGCTTCAACGGATCAGACAGAAACAGAAGCAGTCAAAGCCGGGGCAACTGTCCTGAAAGAAGAAGTTAAAGGATATGGCCGAGCTTGTTTGAAAGGCATGCATTATATCTCTGTGAAGGAGGTTAAACCAGACATAGTCGTTTTTATTGACGCGGATCATTCTGACTACCCTGAAGAAATGTCTGACCTTTTGAAACCAATTATAGATGATGATGTTGACTTTGTAATTGGTTCCAGAGCTCTGGGGAAAAAGGAAAGTGGAGCTATGACACCCCAGCAAGTATTTGGCAATTGGTTAGCAACAAGTCTAATGAGGTTGTTTTATAATGTTAAGTTTACCGATCTTGGGCCATTTAGAGCAATAAAGTACGAGAAATTAATGGCTCTGGACATGCAGGATAAAACCTATGGATGGACTGTAGAGATGCAACTCAAAGCAGCCAAAATGAAAATGAAATGCGTGGAGGTTCCGGTGAACTATCGCAAGCGAATTGGGTTTTCAAAGATATCTGGTACTGTAAAAGGTACTATCTTAGCAGGCTATAAAATTATTTGGACTATACTAAAGTATTTGTGAAGTAAATGGAGTGGATTGTAATCATATTATACTGTGCTACTTTGCTGTTCATCTTCTTGTTTAGTATCGGTCAACTACACCTTGTAGTGCATTATATAAAAGCTAAAAGTAATCAGGTAAATACACCAACTCAGTTAAAAGATCTACCTATTGTAACTGTTCAGCTTCCAATCTATAATGAAAAGTATGTGGTCAACCGACTTATAGATGCAGTTGCTGCTTTTGATTACCCAAAGGACAAGCTAGAAATTCAATTGTTGGATGACTCTACTGATGAAACCGTTGATATAATAACCCGAAAAATAACTGAATGGAAGGCTAAAGGATTAAACATTGAACATATACGCAGGCCAGATAGAGTTGGTTTTAAGGCCGGGGCATTGCAATATGGGATGCAGATTTGTAAAGGAGAATTTATAGCCATTTTTGATGCCGATTTTGTTCCATCTCCTGATTTCCTGATAAAGACTGTTAATCAATTTGATGATAATACTGGCGTTGTACAAACGCGTTGGGGTCACCTTAATAAAGATTATTCAATGCTAACCGAACTTCAGGCTTTTGGCCTTGACGCACATTTTTCTATTGAGCAATCAGGTCGCAAACATGCAGGTAGTTTTATCAATTTTAATGGTACTGGGGGAGTTTGGAGAAAGCAGTGTATTATAGATGCTGGTGGCTGGTCAGCTGATACATTGACTGAAGATCTCGATCTGAGCTACAGAGCACAACTCAAAGGATGGAATTTTAAGTATTTAGAAGATTGTGTTGCTCCTGCTGAATTACCAGTAATCATGTCTGCAATAAAGTCGCAACAGTATAGGTGGAATAAGGGAGCAGCAGAGACTGCCAGAAAGAATCTTTGGAAGGTGCTTAAATCTAAAATCAAATTTAGCAGCAAAGTGCATGCAGTCTTTCATCTATTCAATAGTTCCGTGTTTGTTTGCTTGCTGCTAGCCTCTATACTTAGTATACCAATGCTTTTTATTAAAGATGCTAACCCAAAACTAGAATTGATATTTGATCTGGGTAGTATATTTCTTTTAGGCTTTTTCTCCATTGCTTTCTTCTATTGGGTGGCTTCAAAACAAACAAACCCAATAAACACAAAAAGGCATTTTTTCAGAGTATTCCCAGTCTTTATTACAGTTTCCATGGGCTTGTCATTACACAATGGCCTGGCGGTTTTAGAAGGTCTTTTTGGTTTTAAAAGTGACTTTATCAGAACACCGAAATTCAATATTGTTAATAAGACTGACAGTTGGAAAAATAATATTTATGTCAAACCGAAGATCAATTTACTAATTATTCTCGAAGGCCTTTTAAGTTTATACTTTATTGGAGGTATTGCTGCGGGTGTGATGCTCCAAGACTGGGGTTTGATGCTTTTTCACATTATGCTGGCTCTTGGTTTTGCTACAGTATTTTATCAGTCGGTGAAAACGATAAGCCATGCCTGAAAGGGTCAGTTTAAATAAGCTCTGGCCTGTATTTGCTGTTTCAGCAATTCTATACTTTTATTTTTCCTACTTTCTTGAGCGGACTCAGACTTACCATATATCAATTGTCTACACTACGTTATTTGGAGTGTATTTATGGGTTGTGTATAGAGAGTGGGAGGCAAAGGATTTGCTGGTCCTCATATATTCTGCCATCGCTTTTAGAGTACTATTGTTGGCTTCATTTCCCAACTTATCAGATGACATTTATAGGTTTGTTTGGGATGGAAAGCTAATTGGCGCAGGTATTAATCCTTTTGCATATTTACCATCTCACTATATAGAAAATAATATTTCGGTTGATGGGTTAACCGCTGAATTATATGGTAAACTCAATTCGCCAAATTATTTCACTATATATCCTCCTTTTGCCCAATTCCTTTTTTGGGTAGGCGCAGCCCCTACTAATTCCATATTGGTTAGTGCGGGTATAATTCGCCTCTTTATTATCTTGGCTGAAATAGGAAGCATATTTATAGGGGTAAAACTTTTGAGACAATGGAAACTGCCGGAGGCCAATATTTTGATCTATGCGCTAAACCCGCTTATAATTTTAGAGTTGACAGGTAATCTACACTTTGAAGCATTTATGATCTTCTTTTTGGTTGCAGCCATTTATTTTTTAAAGCAGTCGAAACTATTAAATAGCGCTGGATTTTTAGCACTATCCGTTGCAGCGAAGCTGCTACCATTAATGCTGCTGCCGGCTTTGCTAAAGAAGATGAAAGTGAAAAAAACGGTAATACTTTACGCTCTAACCGGACTGTTTATAGTCATTTTATTTACACCACTTTTAAATAGTGAATTCATTAATGGAATGAGAGAGAGTATCGGTTTGTACTTTCAAAAATTTGAATTCAATGGCAGTATTTATTATCTCGTACGCGAGTATGGTTATTGGGATAGGGGCTATAATATTATTGAAACAGCTGGTAGGGATTTGGCGCTTTATAGTCTGCTTGGAATCTTGATTATTAGCATCTTCTATCCAAGAAAACTTTCGATAGCATATCCGTGGTTGCTTTTACTGACTTTTTACTTACTTATGTCAACCACTGTGCACCCTTGGTATATTTCTTCCTTAGTCATGCTTAGTATTTTTACAAAGTATCGCTATGCAGTACTTTGGTCATTTTTGATTTTCTTTACCTATGCCGGTTACACGGCTGATGGTTTTAAGGAACAATTATGGATCACTGTGGTTGAGTATGTGGCGGTATTCGGATTTATGGCTTATGAGATTTTTGGTAAATACAGATGGAATTTGAATTATGAAAATGAGAATCATTAATGTAGCTTCTTGGCTGATTGTATTATTAACCAATGCGTGTATGGGACAAAAGACATTTGATGAAAAGATAACATCATTGCTAAATAATACAGTGCCTGTCATAAAAGAAGAAGAGCTTTCTAAACGCCTTCAAAGTGAACATATTAATTTGTTGGATGCTCGATCAAAAGAGGAGTTTGAGGTTAGTCATATAGATGGTGCGAAATTTATTGACTATGATTCTTTTGATAAGGAAATGCTCAAAGGGTTGTCAATTGACGATACAGTTGTTGTATACTGCTCGGTTGGATATAGGAGCGAGAAAATAGGCGAAAAACTACAGAAGCTTGGCTATAAAAATGTGCTTAATCTTTATGGGGGTATATTCGACTGGAAAAATAAAGGGCATGAGGTAGTTGATACTAAAGGTATACAAACTGATAGCGTCCACACTTATAATAAATCTTGGTCGCAGTGGCTTTATAAAGGTGTAAAGGTCTATGACTAGGCTTTTAATCATTTTTGCCAGAAACCCGGAACTCGGAAAGACTAAAACTAGGCTTGCAAAAACATTAGGTGATGAGACGGCACTTGCTATCTATTACAAATTGATAAATAAGGTTCAGGAAGTGACCGCAGATTTGCCGATTGACAAGGCTGTTTATTATTCATCATTCATAGACAAAGAGGACAGCTGGGACAACAATAAGTATCAAAAGTATCTACAGAAAGGTGCTACGCTTGGAGAGAAGATGTATTATGCTATTGAGGAGAGTATTACAAATGGGTACCAGCAAGTAGTTTTGATAGGCACGGATATTTATACGCTTTCTGCTGAAATCATTATGAAGAGCTTTGACTTGCTAAATGTGAATGATACTGTGTTAGGGCCTGCTGAGGATGGTGGCTATTACTTAATTGGAATGAAGCGTCCAGAACCTTCAATATTTGGACTAAAAGAATGGAGTCATTCAGAAGTGTTTTCTCAAACTGTAGAACTCATTAAAAATCAGGGAATGTCTTACGGTACAACCCAAGCACTTAGTGATATTGATGAACCCAATGATCTTAAGGGTACTGATTTGGAAGCACTTATTTAAAAGTTCTTTTGCATATAAAAAAACACGACCAATCAAGGCCGTGCTTTACATTTGGTTTAAGGTTGAATTTATTACTTCACAAACTGGGCTTCTTCAGTACTGCCGCTCATGGCAGTTGTTGAAGAGTTGCCCTGTTGCACAATATTTTGAATACTATCGAAGTATTGGGTACCTACAAAAGTCTGATGTTTTACAGCTTTAAAACCATCAGCTTGTAATGCAAATTCTCTTTCTTGCAATTCACTATATCCAGCCATTCCTCTAAGTCTGTAAGCTTTAGAAAGCTCAAACATAGAAGTGTTTAAAGCATGGAAACCTGCAAGGGTAATGAACTGGAATTTGTAGCCCATATCTGCAATGTCTTCTCTGAAGCTTTCCATTTCACTAACAGATAACTTAGCTGCCCAGTTGAAAGAAGGAGAACAGTTGTAGGCAAGCATTTGTTCAGGGTATTTTTCTCTAATTGCCTGGGCAAACTCACGCGCCATACCTAAATCAGGATTCGATGTTTCCATCCATATTAAATCAGCATAAGGTGCATAACTTAGGCCTCTATTGATACCTTGCGCTAAGCCATTTTTCACCTCATAGAAACCTTCAGATGTACGTTTTCCTGTTAAGAATTTGACATCTCTCGGGTCAATTTCAGAGGTTATTAAATTGGCAGCTTCTGCATCTGTACGAGCTACCAGAAGGGTAGGAGTGTCCATCACATCTGCAGCAAGTCTGGCGGCTACAAGTTTATTAATAGCTTCCTGAGTAGGTACCAAAACTTTACCTCCCAGGTGCCCACATTTCTTAGCTGATGAGAGCTGATCTTCAAAATGAACACCTGAAGCACCAGCTTCGATCATGGCTTTCATGAGTTCAAAAGCATTCAAATTACCACCAAAACCTGCTTCAGCATCTGCTACAATTGGTACCATCCAGTCGATATCTGATTCACCAGTAACACTTTGAATCTGATCTCTGCGCATCAGAGCATTGTTGATTCTTTTCACCACCTTAGGTACTGAGTCAGCAGGGTAAAGTGACTGATCTGGATACATCTCTCCTGCAAGATTGGCATCAGCCGCCACTTGCCAGCCACTCAAGTATATGGCTTCCAAGCCAGCTGTTACTTCTTGTATCGCCTGATTTCCGGTAAGTGCTCCAAGGCCAGCAACAAAAGGTTGGCTATTGAGCTTCTTCCATAGTTTTTCTGCACCTAGCTTCGCCAATGTGTGCTCGACAATCACTGACCCTCTTAATTTTACCACATCTTCTGCGATATATGGTCTTTTTACATTTTTCCAACGTGGATTCGTCATCCAGTCGTTATACAATATTTCTATTTGGTCTTCTTTGGTCATCATGGTTTCAGTCGATTAATTGGTAAGCATTTAAGGTTAAAAATTCCTGGAAGTCATTGGTGAGGACGAGTTCATCAAAAAGCTCTATGGCTTTTTTGAACTGTCCGTTTTTATAGTATTCTTCTCCCACATAGGCTTTGATTTTTACAAGCTCTTCGTTTTTCAGTTCCTGATAAAGCGTTTCATCTATCTTGCGTCCATCTTCGAGCTTTGCCTTACTTTTAATCCACTGCCAAACCTGGGTTCTAGATATTTCGGCAGTGGCGGCATCCTCCATCAAATGATAGAGGGCAGCAGCACCATTGCCTTGCAGCCAACTTTCAATATAAAGTATACCAACATTGATATTAGTTCTAAGTCCAGCCTCTGTGATCGTTCCTTTAGGTACTTTTAATAGATCCTTGGCTGAAATAAGGACATCTCTTCTCTTAATATGAATTTGGTTTTTAGTAGGCATGTGTCGGTTAAAAGCGCTTTCGGCCACTCCAACCAAATCCGGATGAGCTACCCAGGTGCCATCATGTCCCATTTTTACTTCTCTTTCCTTATCCGCCATCACCTTTTCAAGCGCTATTTCATTAGCCTCAGGATCAGATTTAATAGGAATTTGAGCTGCCATGCCTCCCATGGCATGCACACCGCGTTTATGGCATGCCTTAATTACCGCTAATGCATATGACTTCATGAAATGAACGTCCATGGTGATTTGTGCTCTGTCAGGCATGATAAAGCCTTCAAGATTTTTAAATTTTTTGATATAGGAGAAAATATAATCCCAACGGCCACAGTTCAGTCCTGCGCTGTGTTCTTTTAGCTCAAACAGAATTTCATGCAATTCGAAACTGGCTGTGATAGTCTCAATGAGCACAGTGGCTTTGATAGTGCCTTGAGGTATATTCAAATAGTCTTGAGCAAAAACAAAAACATCATTCCATAACCTTGCTTCAAGGTGTGATTCCAATTTTGGTAAATAGAAATAGGGGCCACTACCTTTATTAATCAGGTTTTGAGCATTGTGATAGAAGTAAAGACCAAAATCCAACAAGCTGCCACTAATGGGTTGGTTGTCTATAAGCAGGTGTTTGTCTTCTAGATGCCATCCTCTTGGCCTAACAAATAGTACTGCCGTTTCTTCATTAAGCTGGTATAGCTTGTTTGTTTTAGGATGTTCGTAAGTAATAGTACCATCTACTGCATCTCTCAGGTTGATCTGACCTTGAATAGTATTTGTCCAGTTTGGACTGTTACTGTCTTCAAAGTCAGCCATGAAAACCTTTGCTCCAGAGTTAAGGGCATTGATAATCATTTTCCGTTCTACCGGACCGGTAATTTCTACTCTACGGTCAAGTATGTCCTGCGGAATTGGTGCGACAGTCCACTCACTTTCTTTTATGTTTTTTGTGCTTTCAAGAAAGTCAGGCATATGACCTGAGTCGATGGCTCTTTGGCGCTCCACTCGGGCTTTCAAAAGTTCTAGACGCTGGGCGTTGAACTTCTGATGCAGTGCTTTAAGAAATGATAATGCCTCTGGAGTAAGTACAGTGCTGAAATCAGCACTCACCTCGGGCAGAATTTTCATTCCTGTTGGGATTTTTTCAGTGGTTGCTATCATCATATTATTTGGTTTTTAAAGTTGAACGAGGAGCTAATATAGAAAATATTCTTTAATAGCGAAAATTCGCTAAAAGAAATTTTACTCAAATATTGCATATCTTTGATCTTATGATCGATGGTAATTTTTCACTGAAGCATATTTTGGGTCTCAAGGTGCGGGATTTGAGGTTGAGTAAAGGCTTATCTTTTCAGGAGATGTCTGAGAAATCAGGCTTGTCCATGTCTTATCTCAGTGAAATTGAAAAGGGTAAAAAGTATCCTAAAGGTGATAAGATCATGGTTTTGGCTTCTGCATTAGAGGTGAGCTATGATTATTTGGTCTCCTTACAGGTATCTAAAAAACTGGAGCCTGTAATTAGCCTGTTACAATCCGATCTTTTTAAGGAGTTTCCACTGGAAACCTTTGGTTTAGACCCTCAGAAAATAATTGAACTGGTTTCTCAAGATCCAGAAAAGATCAATGCATTTATAACTTCTGTGATCAATATAGCTCGTAACTATGAGATGCGCGGTGAGCATTTTTACTATGCTGCTTTAAGGTCTTATCAGGAAATGCATGACAACTATTTTAAGGAGCTGGAAGATGCAGCTGAAGCTTTTCGTAAGTCATGTGGTGTTGGTCATGATCAGACTATTGACTTCAATCAACTCGAAAGTTTATTGAAAAGTCAGTTTGATATAACCGTTGATCGAGCGTCATTATCAACCATTGCTCCTTTGCGTGATTTGCGTTCATACTATGTAAAATCAGACAAGAAATTATTGTTGAATGAGGGCTTAACTGAAGCACAGCAAAGTTTTTTATTGGGGCGTGAACTGGCCTTTCAATATTTAAAGTTTAAAAGGAGACCCGAGGAAACACCCCCACAAAAGGTCTATGGTTTTGATGCCATCCTTAACAATTACAAAGCTTCATATTTTTCTGCAGCTTTGATCATGCCAGAGTCGCAAGTTGTGGCCGACATTAGAAGTGTTGCTGCATTGCCAAAGTTGAACAATCAAATGCTTATTGACCTTATTGATAAGTACGGAGCTACACCTGAGCTATTGATGCAGCGCCTGACTAATATTTTACCTCAGCATTTTGGTATAAAGAACCTGTTCTTTTTAAGGTTTGTAGGAACGGATAACTTCTCAAAGTATGATTTAACAAAAGAGTTGCATTTGTCACGAGCGCACAGTCCGCATGCTAATGGTCTGAATGAGCACTATTGTAGAAGGTGGTTGGCAATAAGAATGATTAAACAACTTCGGGCAACTTCAAGGATGGGGGATGCTAATGAAATTATTACTGGAGCACAGATTTCCAAATACTACGGTACTGAAGACGATTACTTCTGTCTGTCGCTTGCTTTCCCTAACATTTCAAATCCTATTGAAAGCATTAGTGTGACAATTGGTTTTTATATAGAGTCAAATCTTAAAAAACGTATCAAGTTTATTGATGATCCTGATATCAAGTCCAGAATAGTCAATAATACCTGT
>NZ_SMLV01000379.1:14336-24017 GCF_009711525.1 Fulvivirga lutimaris | reverse complement strand
CAATAGCACTCTACAATTAATAACTTTTTTTCCAATGTTCAAAAGAACATTTAGTAAGATTTCTTATCTAAAATGGAAATATAGGAGTTTACTATCAAATAATCATTCCATTCTACAAAATTTCAATTTTCACTCTCCAATTTTCAACTTTTCCCCTTCTTTTATATTGAAGTCCTCCTTTTCGTTCCACTTCATTATTTCCTGAACACTAACATTATATAATCTTGCTATCTGATACATTGTCTCTCCTGGTTTTACAGTATGATAGCCGTTTTCTGATTGTCTTTCTACAGTTTTTACAATAGGTCCTTGAGCCTCTTCTGTAGTATAAACAACCAACTTTTGACCCACACTAAGCTTATCAGAGATCTTCAGATTGTTCCAATCAAGCAAATCAAGTACTGCCACATCATGTATTTTCGATATAGCATAATAGGTTTCTCCAAGTTTTACTTCATGCATCTTTCTTATAAGATTAACATCTTCAGCAAGATCTTCATCTTCTATTTCTTCAACCACCTCACCTTCAATGTCAATAGCCGTTTCAACTGGCTGCACTTCCTCCTCAACTGGCAACTCTTCAATTACAACAGCCGATGAATCATTTACTGCTTCCATTTCTTCAGGAGCTGATTCTATGACCGGTTCTTTTTCAACCGGCTGTTTTATAATTTCAGGTTCTTTTATCTCAACAATTGGCTGTATTACCTCCTCTTCTTTATACTCAATAGGCACACTTGCTGGCCTGATATAACGAAGCCAAAGCACCCTTCCTGCTTTGATGCTAATATTATCTTTGATGCGGTTCTTTGTTTTTAGCTTCTTAAGCTTTATTCCAAATTTTTGAGAAATTGACCACAATGTTTCACCGGGTTGTGCCACGTGATAATAAGCTTTAGCCTTCCCTCTTTTTGATTTCATATAATACACCTGTCCGGGAATCAAGATACCGTCAATGCCTAAATCATTATACTTTAAGAACTTCCTAAGTGGTATATCTGCCTTCTGCGCCAATGCCGGAATACGATCATTTCTCCCGGCAATAATTCCAGGAAGTCCATTGATGTCAACTATTTTTCCGGCTCTTGCTTCTATCTCATCATGTATTTTTGGAAAAACACCGGGCTCATCGAAAGTATATTCTATTTGCTTTTTCTCCTTGGCTTCCTCTTTTGGAGTTTCATTACTCGCAACAATATCCAGGTTAAGGTTTCCCTTCGGAATTATAACGGCATACTTTTTATCCGTTGGTACCTTTCCTTTTTTCAACCACTTATTATAATCTGCCAATTCTTCTTCAGTAACTCCAGCTTCTTTAGCAATCTCTTTTAAGGTTTTACCACCTACATTATAATATTCAGACACCTGAATTTGCCCTTGCTGGCTCACTGAATTTTCAAAAGCTATTTTATGCGCCAGGTATTTCTTCACATACCAATAGGTCTTCTTATTTACAGTCATCGACTTGGCACCTTCCTGTCCCGGAGGCAAGGCCTTCATGGCTCCACCTGCTCCCATTTGGTATGCCTGTAGTGCGTGAAGCCAGTTGTCAAAGTGCTGATTATTATTGTGTAAATATCTAGCCGCGCCCCTTGAAGCTGATACAATATTCATTCTCTCATCAACAACCTTATCAACGCGCATTCCTACTTCAACAGCAGAGAAGTCCTTAAACTGCCAAAAACCTACCGCATTAGAAGATGATACCGCATCCGCTATTAATGCGCTCTCCTGCAAACACAGATACTTGAAGTCATCAGGAAGTTTCTCTTCTTTAAAAATCCTTTCTATGATTGGAAAATAGGTGCGGGCACGTTCGGCTTTTATCTCAAAATATTTGGGGCTTGCAGTCAATGCATCTACATCCTTTTGGATTTCATCACGAGCATCATCCATAATCCTAAGCTTGATGCCCGCAAATTCCATTCTTGATGGAACCTTTACTTGTTGTGCTACAGCACTGCCCGAAAAAAATACTACGAAAGCCAGGCAAAAAAATCTTATCATATTTTTCTTAAAATCATAAGGCCGTCTCTTACCGGCATTAGTACATTTTCAACTCTTGTATCCTCGTTAACTTTTTTATTGAATAACAATAACGCTTCAGTGTCCTTATCATTGGGTTTTATTGGTTCTACCACTTTACCACTCCAAAGTACGTTATCCGCGATAATAAATCCACCATCATTCAATCTATCAATTACAAGATCAAAATAATTTGAATAATTCACCTTATCGGCATCAATAAAAACCAGGTCCCAATGATAGTCTAACGATGGAATGATATTTAAAGCATCTCCAACATGGGACTCAATAAGGTCTTTATGACCCGCCTTTTCAAAGTAAGATTGAGACATGTCGGTAAGCTCCTCATTAATATCTATGGTCACCAACTTACCGTCACCTTGCATTCCTTCAGCCATACATATCGCAGAATAGCCCGTATATGTGCCTATTTCCAAAATATACTTTGGGTTAATCATCTTAGACATCATGCTTAGAATACGTCCTTGTAGATGCCCGGAAAGCATTCTTGGCTGAAGCACTTTTAAATGTGTCTCTCTATTTAGCGACTTTAATACTTCTGGCTCATTATCTGTATGCTGCTCCGCATACTCCTGAATTTTCTGATCTATAAAGTCCATATCAATTTGGTGTATAGGTCAATTGACTCATCTGGTCTCTAGCAAACATCTCATTCGCCAAGTCTTGCAACTCATTGGCAGTTACATTTTTGATCTTGCTGAATATTTCATCGATAGTATCAATCCTTTCAAGGTCAAGAATGCTTTTGCCCATCATTAACATGAAACTGGCATTATTTTCCTCTGCCATGGCCAACTGCCCCATCAATTGTTCCTTAGCGGTATGAAGTTGTAAAGTTCCTAGTGGCACTTCACGCAGCTTCTGCAGCTCTTTATTAACTAATTTAATACTTCTTTGAAGCTGGCCTGGCTCAGTGCCAAAGAAAATCCCAAACAACCCTGTATCAGAATAAGACTGGTACGTTGCATCGATCGAATAAACAAAACCATACTTTTCTCTAAGTGCCAGATTCAATCGAGAATTCATTCCGGGGCCACCTAGTATATTAGACAGCATAAAGAATGGTAGTCTTTTATCGGATGATATTGGATAGGCATCGCGGCCAATGGCACAGTGTGCCTGTGTTATATTTCTTTCAACGCCTTTTATGGCTGGCACATACTTTTCAAAAGGACTTCGTTCTTTATTGGCATTGTAAGTTGGCACATCCTTCAAATATTTCTCTGCAAGCTTCACCACCTTCTTAAATGGAATATTGCCAACAGAACAGAATACCAGCTTCTCAGTATTGATATGCTCTTTGATAAATTTCTTAAAATCATCTCTGTGAAATGATCTGACACTGTCTGCAGTACCAAGGATATTCATTCCCAAAGGATGGTTAGCAAAAATTACTTGGTCAAACTCATCCTGAATGGCATCATCCGGAGCGTCATAATACATAGACATCTCCTCGAGAATCACATTACGCTCCTTTTCTATCTGCTTTTCAGGAAAAATCGAATCAAAGGTAATATCAGTTAAAAGCTCAACAGCCTTCTCAAAATAGGTATCCAATGTAGAAGCATAAAATGCTATTTTCTCCTTTGTGGTGTAGGCGTTTAGTTCACCTCCAACTGAGTCAATTCTATTGAGAATATGAAAAGCCTTTCGCTTGGTTGTACCCTTGAAGGCCATATGTTCCCAAAAGTGAGCGATACCCTGATTTTGCTCATTTTCATCCCTACTTCCTATATCCAGCATGAAACCACAATGTGAAACTTTTGTTGTGGTAACTTCTTTATGCAAAACACGAATACCGTTGGGTAGCGTGTGAATTTCGTATTCCATTATACCTTACCTTTTCAACTGTAAATTTAGAAGTTTTTTAATTACTAATCCCCCATTCCGCTCTCGAACAATAACGACCGATAACGATCATTAAGATTTATTACAAAGTTGCTAAAATGCTCATTTACAGTGGTTTTAATCTGGCATAGGTATTGTAATGGTCATAGTGTATTAAACCGATAAGACTATGGAAACTGTAGAAACAACTTTTACGCTGACTTATAGTGACGATCAATATGAGCGTGCAAGAGAATATGTTAACGACATGAAAAACCATCCGAGAAGAGTATTCTGGATTGGCAAGAAGGGAAAGTCTGATGAAGAGCTTATTATATCTCACATAGCTCACCGTATACTCTCTGGGTTTTATAATAACTATGATCCATCAATAGCCAGAACACAGATCAAAGAAATGAGAAACCAACGCTCAGCTTAGAGACTATCTAAAACTTTTCTGATAAGACTATCGATGATTTTGTTGGGGTTTTTTGAGAATTTGTTTTTAATGCGATTGGCTATGATGGCATTAACACTCAAGACCTCGTGCCCCAATAACCTACCTAAGGCATAATACCCAGCAGTCTCCATTTCAAAATTTGTCAACCAGAAATCATCCTTGTGGTAGTAATTGATCGCTTCAAATAATCGCTTATTTTTTAATTCTGCTCTTATTTCCCGGCCTTGAGGGCCATAAAACCCGGGACAAGTCACAGTATTTCCTACCACCATTCCTGCTCCAATCTGATCTTTTAAAGTCTGCGAACCTCTGACGACATAGGGAGTAAAAGGAAGCTCAGTAGCAACTTTTAGTTCCTGCCCTACCTCAGTTTCAAAACCATCCTGAGGTAAATTATAATAGCACATCAGCGTATCAAGGCCTACTGCATAATCTGACACAAGATGCGACCCAATGGCCAAATCCTCCTGAAGGGCTCCAGATGTTCCAATTCTGATGATCTTCAGCTTCTTTTTACGCTGCTTAATTTCCCTTTTCTTAAGGTCAATATTAGCCAATGCGTCTATTTCGGTCATGAAAATCTCAACATTATCAGTACCCATACCCGTACTGATAACAGTAATCTTTTTGCCTTTGTAAGTACCAACGTGCGTGATGAATTCCCTGCGGTTCATTTCAAAATCCACATCATCAAAATACTGACTAATCATGTACACACGGCTGGGATCACCAACTGTTAGTATAGTATCAGATATATGTTTTGGCTTAAGATTGAGATGGTAAACGCTACCATCTTTGTTCAGAATTAACTCTGACTCAGGAATTTTTCCCATTACACGCTATTAAAGCGATAAGATAGGTATTAATAAGTAAAATTGAAATGATGTAAAGGGTAAAACCTTCTAAATTATTACGCCCCTACCTTTTGTGCAGGATTTCCAAAAACGGTTTCGCCAGCTTTAACATCAGCTACTACAACCGACCCTGCTCCAACACGGGCGCCCTTTCCTATTTTAACACCAGATACAATGGTCACACCAGATCCAATAAAGACTTCATCATCAATTATGGCTTCTGAATTTACAACAGCTCCTGCACCAATTTGCACTAAGTCACCAAGCTCTGCACCATGATCAATAACAGCATTGGAATTGATAATACAGTGATTAGATATTTTAGCATTGTTGCCAATTGTGGCTCCCATGTTGATCATATTACCATGCCCAATATGAGCGGATGCCTCTACCCAAGCAGTTTTATGAATAGCATTCATAGGCATTACCTTACGCTTATTTTTAAGCATTTCTACCGTGCTCTTGCGCAATTTATTATTATCAAACGCCACAAAGGCATCGCACTTCTTTCCTATAAATTTCAGAAATCCGTCATCTTCCGTTTTGCCAAGAACAATAACACCATCAATCTCTTTATTGTGAAGCGCTTCGTTGTCATCAAGGAAGCCGTAAATTACTACTTCATTGCTTTCTAAAATCGCTTTTGCAGCTTGTCCAAGCTGATTTGCACCAAAAATTATTACCGGATTTTCCATAGTCTGAAATTTAATGGTGCAAAGCTAAACCTAATAGCGGGCGCAACAAAGCGATCAGGAAAATAGCTTATTGACCCAGGGGTTTCTGATCGTAACTATAAATACAAAAAATGGGAGAAAGCCCGTCTTGTACCTGATAAGCGTGCCATAATTAGGTGCAGACAATGTTAAAAACACGGCCATTATGACCACAAATAAAAGAGCCGAGAGAAATAAAAGATTTAAATATGACGCTCTCTCCTTGGGAGCATAAATCACAGCGACTATCAACAAACCCAGCAACACAAGATTTTCCAAGCCAGTTACAATCTTAAACAGCTCTGCAGACTCACCTATGAAAGGTCTAAAAATCCCTGACACCAGTGCTTTAGGTGCGTTTGCCAGGACTGACCAAACATTAGGTTCAAGCGAGCTGAATTCAACAAAATCTCCCGGAGCTGATATCTTCTCAAATGCCTGGTAGTTATCTACGATCACACCCAAAATGCGATGGAGGTAAAAATTGGGGTGAAGCTGTGTTACAATTAAAGAGGACACCACAATAAACAGAAAAAAGGCTGCTGCTTGAACAAGTCCACTTCTTTTCAATTGGTCAAATCTTGTGGTCAAAGAGGAAGTTGCAACAAGCGAGAAACTCAGCAATAGTATTACTGCTGCATAGTAGTATTTAATATTCCACAGCACGAAGAAGTTTAAAAGCAGTATCAACACTTGTAACCAACTTAGTTTATGCTCTTTGACAAATACCAGAATGTATGAAGCAATAAAGTAAATACATCCTACGGCCACGCTCTCCTTAATTATCCCGCTGCACCAAAATACTGCTGATGGAAAGTAGAAGAACGAAAAGATAATGGCTCCTTTGTATTGACCGAAGAATTTTAAAAAGATGGTGGTGGCATACCAAGCACCTGAGAAAGCGAATAGGGAAAAGTACAATGAAGAAATCCAATAATTTCCTCCCGTCAGCAGGTTAATGACGCTCAATAATTTCACCATAAATAAGGCTCTTGGCTGATAGTCATACATGGATGAAAACACTTGGCCATTCACACCAACCAAATATTCCAGATAGGCTCTAAAGTCCTCTGCCGCTACTTTGTTCAATTCCTCAGCTATATTGAAAAATGCATAGGTATCTCCAAATGTGTAGTAGTATTGATAGAGTGCACCAACTCCGATCCCACTCAATAATTTAAAGCCAGCTGCTATAAAAAAATGTTTCTTAAGCTGCTCATTCTTCTTGTAGAGCCACGTCAGATACAGGGCAATAACAATTATATTTATAATGATCAATATCATTTGAGCCTGATTAGTGAGGTACCTATGTTGCAATGAAGACAACGCTTCTTTTTGCAGTAGTTGTTATATAGCTGTATTGACGCCTGAGAGTCAAAAGCTGTTTTAACAGATAACCCCAGGGCGGTCCATTTTTCGATGATGCTGTTCTTCTCAGCTTTGAGCTGTTCCAGCAATTCGACCGACTGATCAATGAAATCCTGATTATCGATCTGTTTTCCATAGGCCACTTTTAATGGAATTACCGTGTTAATCAATATATTATCAACCGATGAAGTCCCTAGCCCTTGATTCTTTGACTTAGATATCTTTGCAAAAGAGTGATGATCAATCCAATAGTCAGAAGGTTTTGACCTGAGCCAGGATGAAATCATTTTGAGATTATCTGATTTTACCAAAAGGTCAAAAACCGATGGCTGCTGATGCAGAATTGCCGCTAGCTGAGCAATGCGCGAAGTAGGAAAGTTTGCCGGTCTTAATCTTAAATACTTCCATTGAAACTTATGCAGCTTTTGATTTAAAGCATATTTCTGCTTTAAATAAACAAACTCCTTTGCAAGCCGCTGCGACTTTTCATCTGATGGCTCATCTAAAAAGCCTGCCATACCAAACAACAATGCCTCAACCTGATTCAGATCATGGGCATGTTTTTTAATGATCTTGAAAGGGAGAGATTGTGCCAGCGTAAGAAAAGGATCACTATTAATTTTGAAACCAAAATTCTTGAATAATAACTGATAAGCCGTTTCCTCCCAATTGCCATTGTTGTTTTCTAGCAGATCGAGCACCACGGTAGACTTATCATATAATCGCTCCATGGCCATCCTATCCAGCATACTCAGTTTGGTAATGTCTGGTACATCACCCCACTGGTTTTCGCAACTCACATAAGTAGCAGGATGGTTGATCAGCTGATTATACTTACTGAGCAAAGTAGGATCAACTCTATTTTTCAACTCTAATGTTGGTAAAATAGAATCGTCCGCTCGCTGAACATCAGCTTCCGACTCCCACACCACATGAAGTATGGTATTATTATAGGCTGGATCGTTTTGGTGTTTATGGGCATTCCAATCTGAAGATTTGACATGAATCTCCACACTGCCAAGCCAGTCCATAATACCTCCTATGTTGATTTTTGATTCTTTAAAATCAGGGCCAGCATCGGTATTATAATGTCCAGGATACAGAACATCTATTGACTGGCCATCAGCGGTAACTAAATCCTTTTTATCAAAATATTGATATCGCCATATATAATGTAAAAAGGCCTCCTGCATCAGTTACAGGTATTGTTCCAAATAGCCTTCCATTTCCTGCTGAAGTTTCAGGGCTTCTTGTCCTGCCCTCTCGGCAAAGTCCTTTTCACTAGATGCATAGATAATTCCGCGTGAACTATTGACCAGTAGCCCACAGTGATCATTCATGCCATGCTTACTGACTTCTACTAAATCTCCACCCTGAGCACCAACGCCAGGCACCAAAAAGAAATTATCAGGCACAAGGCTTCTGATATGCCCAATTTTATCAGCTTGAGTAGCACCCACCACATACATCAAATTATCAGCATTTCCCCACTCCTGACTCTTGCTCAATACCGTTTCGTAAAGTTTTTTTCCATCGCCTTCTGAACTGATCAACTGAAAATCCTGACTGCCTGGGTTAGAAGTATGTGCTAGAAGAATGACCCATTTATCTTCAAACTCAAGGAAAGGAAGTACAGAGTCATGACCCATATAAGGTGCCACGGTTATGGAATCAAAATCCATGGTCTCAAAGAAGGCCTTGGCATAGAGTTTTGAAGTATTGCCAATATCTCCGCGTTTGGCATCGGCTACTGTAAATATCTCCTTCGGAATGTACTCTAAAGTTTTAGCGAGACTTTCCCATCCAACAGGCCCTAAAGCTTCATAAAAAGCAATATTTGGTTTATAGGCCACACAGTGCTTATAGGTATTATCAATAATCTGCTTATTGAATTCAAAAATCGGATCCTTTTCACTTTTAAGATGAGCTGGCATCTTGTTAACGTCAGTATCAAGGCCCACACACAGATAAGAAGACTTATTTTTTATTTGCTGGAATAGCTCGGCTCTGGTCATAGCTGTAAAAATAAAAAAAGGCCACTGAATAGCGGCCATTAGTTCAAGGGTTTATTGTTTGTGGCTAGTGCCAGCGTCTGAAAGTCTATTTAGACATATATTTTTTGAGGAAAAAAAGGTCCAAGTGGATACTTGAACCAGTATTTTTGATAGCCTTCAATTAAATATAACCCATTTTAAGGGCGTGTGCCTCCGCCTCCATAGTATCCTGCACATACAGTATAGGCACATTTTCAGACTCAAAAACTGCTTTTTTATCCTGACTATTATTTTTACCTATAATCCTTATGTACACAGCTTTGACTCTACCCGGAAATTCTGTCAATACCTGATGGTAAATATCAGGGTCTCTCTGGCCACTATCGCCAATAAGTATAAATTGAAGTGTAGGGAAAAGT
>NZ_SMLV01000379.1:0-14169 GCF_009711525.1 Fulvivirga lutimaris | reverse complement strand
CGCCTAATTTTTATCAGTTTATGCTCATGATCCCCACCTCCTGAAAACAATAATTCTTTAAAGCCAGATTTAAATTCCTGCAGCAAGAATGGCCCTTTAGGCAGCCCTCTCACTTCAAAAAAGTCAATTAAAAAGTCATACAAATTCCACTCACTACTGCTGACATAGAAGAAAGGGTGACCTTTGGCTTCAAACTGTCTGTAAAAATTCGATACCCCTTCAAATGGCAACCTTGTCTTTGAGTTTTTGGTCAGAATCAATCCTAACTTCCTGAGTAGTTGGGTAGAATGTGATATAAGTATTGTATCATCTATATCAGAAATGACCCCGAAACCAGCATCTCCATTTTCAATCAAAAAATCTCCATGTTTTTTACACGTCACTTCTAATTGATCATTGTATATGATATACTCGGCCTGATGCCAACCATTATGAAGTGAGGCAGGGAGATCAATCCATAAGCTAAAAAATCCCAAATCATTGCTTTTTGCCTGATACTTCATATTGTTGATTCTAATTTCAACGCTGCAATCAGGAATTGGCGTGCTAAAATACCGCGCGATCATCGTTTTGAAATTTTTCCTTTTTTTGTCATCAATATCAGAAAAAAACTCAGGCCGGTTTTCCAGCACTTGCCCTTTTACATACAGCCTTTTCTGACAGCCGTATCCATAGTATGGAAATACTACAGGAGGTGAAATTATACCAAGAGCTTTTTTAAAAGCTATGGCAAGTTGTATTTTTAGTCTTTTTATGATGGTATTAATTCTTTCAATGTAATAATGAGCAAAAGGCAAGTATTGTTTGTAATCAACCCAAAGGCTGGTGATTCAGATAAATCTAATTTGAAGCATCTCATAAATCAAGCTTGTTCGCAAAAAAAACGAGCTTACAGCATTTATGAGACTACGGGGGTTGATGATGATAATGCGATAAGTATGATATTAAGTGAACAGCCTGTTGATGCAGTCGTGGCTTGCGGGGGTGATGGTACAGTAAATATGATAGCTAAAATTCTGATGAATACTCAAACATCATTAGGAATAATACCTTTAGGTTCGGCCAATGGTCTGGCCTATGACCTTGAAATACCTGAAGATATTTCTGATAGCCTGGAAATCATTTTAACCGGTCGGGCAATTGCACTGGATATTTTAGAAGTGAACAATGCTAATATCTGCCTTCATTTAAGTGATTTGGGTTTTAATGCCAAAATGATCCAGGAATTTGAGAATCTGGAAGAACGGGGCATGATGGCTTATGCCAAAGCCTTTTTTTCAATGCTTTCGGATCGTGAGACTATAAATTTCAAAATTACACTAGACGATAAAACTGTTACAAAAGAAGCTGAGATGATAGTACTTGCCAATGCATCCAGCTATGGTACTGGTGCGGTCATTAACCCTGAAAGCTCATTGCAAGACGGGAATTTCGAAGTGATTGTATTTAAACCAATACCCGCACTAGACCTACCAGAGCTAACCTTCGAATCCTTTTTTGGCAATATCAAGAATTCACCGTTCGTGGATATCTATCGAACAAAAAGTGCAATTATCAGAACAGAGCAAAAGCAACTTCTACAAGTTGATGGTGAAGTTATAGGCGAGTTTAATCAGTTGAGAGTTTCTATACATCATAGGTCAATTAAAGTTATACTACCGCAAGATGTAGCAAAAACAATATAGAGGCCTTAGTATTAGTTTGCATTTTCAAGCTACATTTCTATTGACTGGAATAGCTCGACACAGGTCATAACTCTAAAAGCAAGACCTATGACTGGCGCAAGCATCCGCTTGTGCCTCTACACCAAATGGCCCTAAGAAACAAAAAGGTCCAAGTGAGACACTTGAACCAGTTTTTTATATACTTGCGCTAGTTGGGGCTCTTCACTATACCTGCGCCTTCTTATTTGTTCTTTTATTTCTGTAAATCATAAATATCACCATCAGAGTAAAAACTGGATAAAGCCATAAAAACCTTTTACTTGGTTTATCATTCCAGTAATAATTTCCGGAATTTTTAGATGGCAGAATAGAAATTTGTTGCCCCACTTCTAGATCGTTACAAACTTCCCTTGTTATTTCCAGCGATCCCTCTTTACCATTCCCGCTCACAGTTATTTTACTTCCACGTCTCGCTCCACAACTTTTAATAGCTATTTGGGCAGTAATAAGATTCTTTTGCTCGTACGCCTGTAGATGGCCAATATATTCTAAAGTAATCCATACTAATAAAGAGCCAAAAATCACGATTAACCAAACAGTATATTTATTCATTTGCATCTGGTTTCGTTATTCTTAGTTGGTAGCCAAATGCTTTCAAAAGCACCGGGGTTATAACGAGTAAACTTAAAAATGTTGGGGCATGAATGGGCCCAATCATAATGTCAAATGAATACGACCAGAAGCTCCATATCAAGAAGGAACCAATCAACCCAAGTGTAATCGTTAGAGTTGAAATAATCATAAAGTTGACCCAACTGAAAGTATTGGCTCTAGAAATCAGAAAAATAAAGACTATTACAATGAGATAGCTCACAGAGCCAAGAAATAGGTTCAAGATAATCAATTCCGATAGTGGTGTTGGTAATTGTTCCTCCATCTTCAATATTATTTATGCTATATAGTCACGTAACATTCATTTCACCCTTTTAATACGCCCCTTGTGTTTTATGTCTTCACAAATCAGAGCCTTCCTAAAAATAAAAAAAGGCCACTGATTAGTGGCCTTCTCTAATATCTTTATCATCAAACCTATCTCAAATCGATAATCTCAACTCCTGGATATTTAGAAGCATCGAATGCGAAGTCTGCATCTGAAGCATTTGGATTAGCTTTGAAGTTTTTTATCGTGTAATTGTATTTGTTACCTGACTTGTCAAACATGGTCCAGCTTTTAAGGCTGTTGTCACTTTTGGCAATAAACAACTTGATCTTGAAGAACTGAGCATCTTTATCATTAGGGATAAGGTCAACAACAGAGCAAAGTGCTCCACCATTATTTTCTTCTCCTATCAACACATACTTATATCCTTTTTTGTAAGCATCATAAATTTTTGAAGGTGATATCTCATCATCTTCAGGACTGTAGGTATCAATATTAACTTCGTTAACATCTGGAAGGTAGGTCCATACCGTTGTTCCATTATTTATAACAACCTGCTCCTCCATCTCCAACTTGTACTTTTCGCCTTTTACAGCAATCTTACCGCTGAAATTTTCATTGATGCCATCAGTCTCATTGATCAGGCTTGATGTTACGTTCGCACTATACGCTGGGATCTTTTTGTATTTCGCACTCATAGCATCCAGCACCTTAAGTGCATTAGGATCATACTGTGCATATGTCGAAATTCCCACTGCACTCATCAACATCATCATTAAAATCTTTTTCATTGCAATTCTTTCTGATTGTAAACTTTATTTATTCTTAATTCTTTTACGAATTCAGCTCATTCAATAATTGTTCCAAACTATATTCATCAGGAATAAGTACCTCTCTGGCCTTGCTTCCTTCAAAAGCTCCAACAATACCCGCTGCCTCTAACTGATCAATAAGCCTGCCAGCTCTGTTGTATCCAAGCTTTAATTTTCTTTGTATCAACGATGTACTTCCCTGCTGATGCATAACTATTAGTCTGGCAGCATCATCAAACAAAGCATCTCTATCTGATAAATCAACTTCACCAACAGAAGAACTATCGGCATCTCCGGTAAATTCTGGTAGCATATAAGCAGATTCATATCCTCTTTGTTCACCAATATAATCACAAATTCGCTCAACTTCCGGAGTATCTACAAAAGCACACTGGATCCTTATCAAATCAGAACCCTGTGAAAGCAGCATATCTCCCATACCTATCAGCTGATCTGCACCACCTGTATCAAGGATAGTACGCGAGTCAATTTTAGAAGTAACCCTAAAAGACAACCTTGCCGGGAAGTTAGCCTTGATAATACCTGTAATAACATTAACAGATGGACGCTGCGTTGCCACCACAAGGTGAATACCAATGGCTCTGGCCAATTGCGCTAAACGTGCAATCGGAGTTTCCACCTCTTTACCAGCTGTCATCATCAAATCTGCCAGCTCATCAATCACCAATACAATGTATGGTAAGAACCTGTGTCCCTTTTCAGGGTTAAGTCTGCGCTTAACAAACTTGGCGTTATATTCCTTAAGGTTTCTCGAACCCGCCTCCTTTAATAAGTCATAGCGATTATCCATCTCAATACATAAAGAATTTAATGTATTGATTACCTTTTTTGTATCAGTAATAATGGCCTCCTCGCCATCAGGAAGTTTGGCCAAAAAGTGTCTTTCTATTTTATTAAATAGCGTTAACTCTACCTTTTTAGGGTCAACAAGCACAAACTTTAATTGTGATGGGTGCTTTTTGTAGAGCAATGATGTCAGAAGCACATTTAATCCAACGGACTTACCCTGACCTGTAGCACCAGCCATCAAAAGGTGCGGCATTTTAGCAAGGTCAATAACATGCACTTCGTTAGAAATGGTCTTACCCAAAGCAACAGGCAATTCCTTATCACTCTTCATGAACTTCTCTGTAGAAAGCACAGAGCGGATGCCTACCATCTCTGGGTTTTTATTTGGTACCTCAATACCAATAGTACCTTTACCAGGTATTGGAGCAATGATCCTGATACCTAAGGCCGCCAAACTTAGTGCAATATCATCTTCAAGATTTTTGATCTTGGAAATCTTAACTCCTGCTTCTGGCACAATTTCATAAAGCGTAACTGTTGGTCCAATGGTGGCTTTAATGCTGTTAATACCAATTTTGAAGTTGACCAGCGTCTCAAGAATCTTGTCTTTATTAACCTCGAGTTCTTCTTTTGTCACCTGCACCTTACTAGTATCATGTGCATCTAGTAAATCGAGCGTTGGATATTTATAAGAGCCTAAATCTAAAGTAGGGTCGTAATTTTCTTGTGTGTCGGCAACAGTCTCTTCAACTACTTCCTCCTCAACCACAAAATCAGGCTCTTCTACTTTGGGTCTAGGTTTAGGAGCGTTGTCAGTTACTTCAAACTCAATACTTTTAACTGGCTCTTTCTTTACCGGAGGCTCTTCCTTTTTCACCTCAACAGGTTGTGGTTTTTCAACAACCTTCTCCTCTGTATTCTTTACTTCCCAGCTTTCACTATCATCCAATGGATCATCGTCTTCTTCTTCTAAAAGGTCTGCATCATCTTCAAATGCATCGGCCTTAACTTCTGTAACTACCTTTTCTACCTCATCAACTCCTTCTTTCACCTTGCCCTGTAGGCCAATCATAGTAGTGACATTGAAGAAATAGATTACAAATACCAGAAATGAGAAAATGAGCAATAACAATGTTCCCCAGCCAATGAGTCCTTCTAGAATGATGGAAAGCTGATAGCCAACTCCTCCACTTAAGAAGCCCCACTCAGAAACTCCCTCAGAATTATAAACTGTATAGCCTAACAGGATGCTCAGCCATAATGTGAAAAACAAACAAAAAGTAACTGTAGCACTTACTGAAATGATCTCCTTTTTGAAGACGATTTTATAACCTAAAAGAAATAATAATGGCGGTGTGAAAAATGACGCTAGCCCAAACCATCTGAAAATAAAATAGTGAGAAACAAAAGCTCCATATAAGCCCAGCCAGTTTTCAGCTTCTCTGCCAGACTGGATAACACCTGTTTCATTAATCGCTTCTACAACACTTTGATCAGCCTTACCAGTAAACAGATAAGAAATGAGCGCTACAAAAATGTAAAGCGCACTGATGATTAGAAAAAAGCCAATGGTGAGCTGAAATCTTTTATCCTTCAAAAACCCCAGTGATAAATTCATTTTGAATTTACTCCCCTTCTCTTTGCTCGATTCCTTAAAAGTATTTGATTTATAGGTGTTTTTGGCCATTCTGTCAAAAATACAAAGCTAGTTAATATAATGAAATGTCATGGAGAAATAATGAGCTAAGCCATTGTAGCTGCAATCTTGCTATTTATCCGTTTTACAAACCCAGGACCTTCATAAATAAAGCCTGTATAGATTTGAATTAATGAAGCCCCGGCATTCAGTTTTTCTATAGCATCCTCCGGACTCATAATACCCCCAACGCCAATAATCGGATAATCAGTGCCCAGGGCTTTTCTTAAATATGACAGCACTTCATTACTTCTGTCTTTCACTGGTTTGCCGCTTAGCCCACCCATACCTATGGCCTCTACTTTTTTCGAATCGGTAGTTAAACCCTCCCTTGATATGGTGGTATTTGTTGCGATCAGTCCATCAAGCTTAACATCGTTTACCAACTCCACTATATCATTCAATTGTCCATCCGTTAAGTCTGGAGCAATCTTTAATAAAATAGGTTTTTGAGTCGGCTTCGTTTTATTGATCACCTGAAGCTTTTGAATAATCTCAGCCAAAGGTTTCTTGTCTTGCAGTGCTCTCAAGTTTGGGGTATTGGGTGAGCTTACGTTAACCACAAAATAGTCAACATGATCATAAAGTGCTTCAAAGGCAATCTCATAATCCTTAAAAGCCTCCTCATTAGGGGTCACTTTGTTTTTACCAATGTTGCCACCAACAATAACTTTAGACTTTCTGCTTTTCAATCTTTTAACAGCGTCAATCGCACCTCCATTGTTGAAACCCATCCTGTTAATAAGCGCCCTATCTTCAGGCAATCTGAATAATCTTGGTTTGTCATTACCGGGCTGGCCTTTTGGTGTTAATGTACCTATCTCCACGAAGCCAAAGCCAAAGCAACCCAGCTCATCTATTAGTTTAGCATCTTTATCAAAACCTGCGGCCAGGCCAACTGGATTAGGGAAATCAATGCCAAAAAAAGTTCTTTTAAGCGCTGAATCCTTTGTAGTATATAGTCCTTTCCAAATAGCCTTTATGCCAGGCACCTTTCCCAAAAAGCTCAACATATTGAATGTGAAATGATGAATCTTTTCAGGATCAAACAGAAAAAAAATGGGTCGGATAAGAAGTTTATACACTGCGTAGGTCTGTTAATTTTTCAGCGCACAAAGATAACCGAATTAATATTAAGCAAAACTGAAATGTCAGCTTCTTGGATGAAAATCCTGAATAACCTGTCGAAGGTAGTCCCTGTCAAGGTGAGTGTAAATTTCTGTGGTGGTGATGGACTCATGGCCGAGCATTTCCTGCACAGCTCTTAAATCTGCACCTCCTTCAATCAAATGGGTAGCAAAAGAATGTCTAAAAGTATGAGGGCTTATATTTTTCTTCATACCAATGGAAATAGCCAGGTTTTTAATAATGGTAAAAACCATGACCCTGGTAAGTTTCTTGCCTCTTCGGTTCAAAAATGCATAGTTCTCAAACCCAGGTTGAATATTTACATGCACCCTTACCTCATTTTTATAGATATTGAAATACTTCAGAGCATCTTTACCTATTGGCACCAGCCGCTCCTTATCTCCCTTTCCAACAACTCTCAAAAAACCAATATCTTCCATAATATTAGTCAATCTCAAATCTATGAGTTCGGAGACTCTTAGTCCCGAGCTGTAAAGTACTTCCAGCATCGCCCTGTTTCTTTGGCCTTCTGGTGAAGAATGATCAATGGCTTCTAAAAGGCTTACAATCTCATTAAAATCCAATGTGTCAGGTAATTTCCTTCCTAGCTTAGGACCTTCAATCAGCTGGGTAGGATCATTTTCTATCAAATCCTCAAATGCCAGATACTTGTAAAAAGCCTTAACGCCACTTAAAATGCGCGCTTGTGAGTGTGGAGCTAATCCCAACTCATTTACATATTGAATAAAGTCCTGAAGGTTATGACTGGTTACATCAACAGGCTCAATTTCAAGGTTTTTAAGCTCAAAAAACTGACTTAGCTTCTCAATGTCTCTTATGTATGCCTGAACAGAATTGTCAGACAATGAGCGCTCAAGCTTCAGGTAATTTTTGAATTGTGTTATCTGGAAGGTCCAACTCATAAAGTTTGAAATTAGCTGATTTCACCAACAATGAGCTAATGAAAATTAATAATTAATCACCTCTTGATGATATAAAATTGTAGATTTACCCCAGTAGCATTTATATGAAAATACTAATAATAAACGGCCCCAATTTAAACCTGTTAGGCACACGCGAGCCTGATATCTATGGTGATAAAAGTTTTCAATCATTTTTTGAAACCATTAAAAGCAATTTCAACGAAATTGATCTTGAGTATTATCAAAGTAATGTTGAAGGCGAGATTATCAACAAACTGCATGAAGCAGGCTTCAGTTATGATGGTATAATCCTTAATGCTGGCGGATACACACACACTTCAGTGGCTATTTCGGATGCTATAGCGGCTATCAAAACAGACGTTGTTGAGATTCATATTTCTAATATCTATAAAAGAGAAGAGTTTCGTCACAAAAGCATCATCAGCAAAGAGTGTATAGGCATGATTTCCGGTTTAGGTCTTGAGGGCTATTTATTGGCTATCACCTATTTGATTAATAGGAAGGAGTCTAAATGATCACATTCTATCCTGGTCCGTCACGTGTCTATGACAAGGTGCCTAAATATGTAAAAGAAGCATTTGATGAAGGTATCCTAAGCATTAACCACAGGAGCCCTGAGTTTATGTCTCTGTTAGAGCATACCAATCAATTGGTCAAGAAAAAACTCAATGTGCCTGATGACTATCAAATCCTCTACCTCTCTTCTGCTACTGAGTGCTGGCAGGTTATTGCCCAGTCATATGATGGGCTGAGCTATCATTTTTATAATGGAGCATTTGGTAAAAAATGGTTTGAGAATACCAAAAAGATCAAACCACTGACTATTGGGTACCATTATGATATGAACAAGGTGCTCAACATTTCAGAGCTGGATCTTTCAGGTAAAGATGGCTTGATCTGCCTTACACAGAATGAAACTTCCAATGGCACTTGCATTTCGAACAAAAGGATAGCAAAAATCAGGAAGGAATATACTGATCATATCATTGCGGTAGATGCCACATCATCACTTGGTGGAGCAAAGCTCAATATTGAAAATGCGGATATTTGGTATGCCTCTGTACAAAAATGCTTTGGGCTGCCTGCAGGCATGTCAGTAATGATTTGTTCGCCTAAAGCTTTATCAAGAAGAAATGAGTCTAACAAGTATTATAATAGCTTAAATAATATTGTTGATAATGCTTCCAAATCTCAAACTACACATACACCTAATGTGCTCAACCTCTATCTGCTAAACAAGGTGCTATCAAGCACTAAAAATGTTGCGAAAATCTCCCAAACTCTGCAAGAAAGGATGAAGGCATATCTAGAGTTTTTCGATTCTAGAGTTGAATTAAAACCGCTCATTGCAAATCCAAAAGTTAGGTCTGAAACGGTTTTAGTGTTGCAAGGAAATCCTGAGATGATCACCAAACTGAAAGAAGAGGCAAGGGAAGAAGGTATTATTTTAGGCAATGGCTATGGAGAGTATAAAAACGGCACTTTCCGAATCGCAAATTTCCCTGCCATAAAAAATAAAGAGGTGCAAGCACTGATCGAATTTCTCGACAAATCAATCAACTAATTTGTTTTGTATATTGGGCTTTTTAAAGTCCCATTTATTATAGCTTTGCAAAATGTTTATACTAAAAGACGTTTTTTCAGTTACACTGATTCTATTCTCTGTAATTGACATATTAGGGTCCATTCCTATTGTGATTGACCTTAGAAAAAAGCAAGGAAAGATACATTCTGGAAGAGCTACACTCATTTCTGGAGTTTTAATGATAGTCTTCCTTTTCCTCGGTCAAAGTATATTGCAATTATTTGGCCTTGATATTGGCTCGTTTGCGGTTGCCGGTGCTATTGTTATGTTTATCATAGCCATGGAAATGATTCTTGGTGTTACGCTATTTAGGTCTGATGGTGAAAGCAAGGCTGGATCTATTGTGCCTTTGGCATTCCCTTTAATTGCAGGCGCAGGAACGCTAACCACCATCTTATCTATAAGAGCTGTATACACTACCCCAAATATTTTAATTGGGATCGTTATTAATTTGGCATTCGTTTATTTGGTGTTAAAATCCACCTCATGGCTGGAAAGAAAACTTGGTGATTCTGGATTCAGCATTCTGAGACGTGTTTTCGGAATTATTCTTTTAGCAATAGCAGTAAAAATATTTAAAGATAATATCGGCCTGATTTAATGATTACAATCTACACGGACGGAGCAGCAAAAGGAAACCCCGGACCGGGGGGATATGGCGTGGTAATGTTGGCAAAAGTTAACGACAAACCTTACCGAAAAGAACTTTCAGAAGGTTTTAGAAACACTACCAATAATAGAATGGAGTTGTTGGCCGTAATCAAAGGATTGGAAACCATAAAGAAATCTGGTGCTCCAGTAACTATCTATTCTGACAGTAAATATGTGGTGGATGCTGTTGAAAAAGGCTGGCTTTGGAATTGGGAGAAGAAGAATTTTAAAGACAAGGCCAATGTTGATCTTTGGAAGGCCTTTATTCCTTTATACAAAAAGCATAGGGTAAAATTTGTGTGGGTAAAAGGCCATGCTGGTTTAAAAGAAAACGAGCGCTGCGATCAATTGGCCGTAGAAGCAGCAGAAGGTGGTAATTTACCTGCTGATGTAGGCTACGAAAGTTAAGCTTCTTAAATCAGGGCCTCAACAAAGTAATAGATCATCATTACACTTGCTACCATTTTCAGTAATGTGCCTAGCAAAAAACCAATAAATGATCCCCAGGCTGCTCTTAGGGCCTCTTTAGAATTTCTTCCGGTAAATAGCTCGCCTATAAAAGCTCCAATCATCGGCCCAATGATTATTCCAATGGGTGGAAAAAGAAATAAACCAAAAACAACGCCTATCATGGAGCCAATAACTCCAGCTCTGGTGCCGCCATATTTCTTTGTTCCATAAGATGGTATGACATAATCTAACCCAAAAACAACGGCAGTTATAATACCCCAGGTAATTAAGAAATTACTCGAAAAATTAACATCAGAAGTGTAGTGAAGCACTATTAAACCTAAATAGCTAATTGGCGGACCGGGAATTATGGGGAGAAAACACCCAAAAAATCCTACTATCATCAGCAGGCCTCCGACAATGATTAAGAATATATCCATTGATAAAAATAATAAGCGATAAAGTAGCTTATCATTTCTTCAATATCCAAAATGTTTAATGAGTTCTTCCTCTGAGCTCTCCTTTTTTGGCCAGATCGAAAAGTAGGCTATCAAAAGCAAGCTTCTGTTCATCATCACAAATGGAGCGTAGCCTTCTGAAATGTTCATGATTAAGCATTTCGAGCTCTTTATAGTTTGAAGCTATTAAATTAAGCAGGGAATCAGAGGCCTCCTTTTCTAATTGCTGCGCTAATTGCGTACGCAAACCAGCAATTTCAGCCATTAAATCTCCCTTTCTTTCAAAATGTTCTCTTCTTGATTTTTTGAAGAATGTCACTTGTTCTTCATTCAAATGAAGTCGCTTTCCTAAGTATCTTTCAACCTTTGGTGGTCGATGACGATCGTGATGATCATTTTCATTCCAAATGAATGATAATGAGATTCCATTAAGAATTACCAGAACAATGATTACGCCTATAAGTGCTTTATTATTTTTCATCTCTACTCCCCAACATCTTCTAGTAAATCAATCTGCTCGATATTATATTCATCATACATCTGAACAATAACATCATCAGTATTTATATCTTCTGCAGGTTCATAAAAGGCATAAAATAAAGAATTCAAAATTAGAATAACAACCACAGTAGCCCACACAAATTTCCGTTGTATGGCCATTGATTTGTCATCTGACTGCAATCTGCCTTGCAGTCGGGTATAGAAGAATGGCTTAACCTCAGCACGCTCCATATTATCGAAAGCTGCCAGTGTTTTTTCTACCTTATCGTTTATCTCATTTTTCATTGCCTAAACATTTGATGTCAATATTTAAAAAAACTTGTGCTCAACTATCATTTTTATAAAAATCATTGAGCAATTCGCGTAATCGTTTCTTCGCTCTATGCATCAGAGACTCTACTGACGATAAGCTAAGCTGCATAATTTCCGCTATCTCCTGATAACTAAGACCTTCCATTTTGTGCATTACAAAAGCCGCTTTTTGATTCTCGGCCAGCTTATCAATTGCATCATGCAATACTTTGGCCCTCTCCTTATTTTCCAGTGCCACTCCCGGATGGTAAAAATCTGAATAATTGCGAGCCAAATCCTCATCAGCACCAAACAAGGATGTCAACCAGGCAAACCTTTTTTGACGCTTATTGTATCTAATATGTTCTAAAGATTTGTTAACCGCAATTCTATAGATCCAGGTACTAAGCTTAGCCTCTGCATTGAATTGGTCAATATTTCTGAAAATCTCAACAAATACTTCCTGCGCCAGATCCTCCGCTTCCTCCGAGTTTTTAAGCATACCCACACAAACATTAAAGACCTTGTTTTGAAATTTCAAAACAAGGTCTTTAAATGTAGCCTCATCTCCAGCTTTAAGCTGAAGTATAGCCTCCTGAGTATCAAAAAAGCTCGTATTTTCTGACAAAATTGTTTTATCTGCCGTGTCGCTTTCCTTTTTTATGGTTACCCATTCTATCAAAAACAACACGCTGTTCCTCTGTCAATATAGCCCTTACATCTTGCTTATGAAACTCTCTTGCTAACATCAACTTGGTTTTTAGCTCTCCAATCTCCTTAACCGTTTTCTCGATGGTTTTTTTGTCTACCTTCTCAGCTGAACTCAACGTATTGAGCCTTGCTTTTTTCTCTTGAAGCTCATTTTCAACAGAGGTAATGACTTTCAAATGAGAGATTTTCAAACCCTTAATCTTCTCCTTTTGCTCCTCTGTCATGTCAGGCAAACCTCTGTGCCCATCCTTATCCATCTTCCTAAATTCTTTCCTTGATGAATAATCGCTATCATGAGCCCTTTTATGATGCTGACCATTCGCAACTACACTTGCACCGGCAATCATAATCGCTAGCAATGCTGATCTAAAAATTGACTTTTTCATAATTATAAAATTTTGAGTGTTTAAAAATAACCTTGCATCTTAGATGTCATCCGCTGAACAAAACTTGCGGGCTGCAACAGAAATTTACCTATGGATATTAAAAAGGAACTGTTATTTGAGCACTCAAAACCTCAGGCTCTTAAAATATCAAACTACATTGGCAGTAATAAAAATAGGTTTGATGAGCTAATGAGGTTGTTTTTCGATACAAAGTACAGGGTGACTCAAAGGGCAGCCTGGGTGGTCAGTCATTGCGCAGATAAACATCCGGAATTAATAGAACCTTATATAGAACCTATGATTCTAAACCTGAAAAATGATATTACAGTAGCTGTGCAGAGAAATACACTGAGGGTTTTACAGGAAAAAGAAATGCCAGACAGCATAATTGGGGAGGCCGCTGACATCTGCTTTAAAATTATGGAATCATCCAAAGAGCCAATAGCAGTCAAAGTTTTTGCTATGACGCTTCTGGCCAATATCTGCAAAAAAGTGCCTGAATTAAAGACCGAGTTAAAAATCCTAATTGAAGATCAACTCCCTTATGGTTCTGCCGGATTTAAAAGCCGAGCCAATAAAATTCTTAAAAAACTATAGCACCTGCTTTTCGCTCATTTCAAAACCCAGAGTATCAAGCTCATTAAGAATAGGTGTATAAATTTCCTTTTTGATAGGTATATGAACCCCAGTCTCTTTGATCTCTCCTTTCAGTAAAAGCTTAGCCGCTATACCTATAGGTAGTCCAACGGTTTTTGACATAGCAGTATTTACAGCGTCATCGCCAGTAGCTACCAGTGTACTGTGAATCTCTCTTTTCTGACCATTTTCAAGATATTCAAACTTGTGCCACATCACAATCATATCTTTATCTTCAGGGTCAAGCGTCCACTTTTTCTTCAAAATATGCTCTAAAATCTGAGCAGGTGTTCCTTTATCTAGTCCTACCAACTCATCATCAAACATACCTACCCATCGCATTCTATGCATTTCCGGCCCCTCTAGATCAAGCCCAAGATAATGGGCTAGCTTTAGCTCAATTGAATCGTGAGGATTATAAGAAAGGAAAGAATTGATAAACTCTCTGTGAGTCATTTTATCTACCCCTTCTAATTCATAGGTGTCATCTGTAGCTCCTAGCTGAA
>NZ_SMLV01000419.1 GCF_009711525.1 Fulvivirga lutimaris | reverse complement strand
TTTATTCAACTTTCTTATTGATAATAAACAGAAAACCACTTGACTAATGATTTGCAGGTCTTAAATATTTAAGCCCAATGAGTAATATAACCTGTAAAACCAGAATAATAATTTTCGGATTGATTTCCTGATAATTGATGAATAATGCTGCATGGGTGGAGATATATATCCATAGAACCACGAATCCCCAGTTTTTACGTAAGAGCGCTCCTACTGCCCCTGATGTGAGCAGAATACCCATGAATACAATAAAGGCAAAGTAGGTCACTTCCGTGAATGGCACAATTTGTTTTCCCGCTCGTTCTTCTAAAAATTGTTTTACCTCCATTGTTGCCTCATTTAGTTCCGTGTAGTTAACCAGATGTATTGTTTGCGCTAACAATGCACTTCCTACGCCTATTCGTATAATTCCATATCCCAACAATCCTATGGTTATAAGTATGCCTATTTTGCTTTTCATAGTTATCAAGATTTTTTATTGCTTAACTGTTTTTTCATGGTATAATCAACTGCTGTACCAACCGCTTATCCGAGGCAAATCCACATTCCTAAATTGCTTAGTACGATACCAGCAATGACGCCAAAAAGGACACCTAGTGCCGTTCCGGATATACTGTTAATTTTTGCTTTCATAATTTTTCGTTATTAAGATGTTACAATGACCACATTACCTCTTTTATGGCCTGAATCAATATAGCGATGTGCTTCAGCTACCTTTTCTAATGGAAATTGGCGATCAATGACTGTTTTTAGCCTGCCCTCTTTGTAGATATCCAATACCTCTGAAAGCAGGCCGCGTAGTTTTTCTTCTTTGTTGGCTCCTGTTGCCTCGAACTTGGCTTTCTTTTGACCAAAGAACGAGGTTTTTACCATCTGAAGTAAAAGAGGAAACTTCAGGACTGGAGATAGGTACACACCATTTTCAGAGAGGATGTTTTTGCACGCAGAAAAGGAACTTTTCCCAATGGTATCGTAAACGAAATCATAGCTGTCCTTGCTCTTTGTGAAATCTTTTTGTTGGTAGTCAACTACTTGATCAGCACCAAGAGATTGCACTAACCCAATATTTCTGCCACTGCACACAGCTGTCACTTGAGCTCCCATGTGCTTCGCTATTTGAATAGCAGAAGTTCCCAATGATCCAGAGGCTCCATTGATCAGTACTTTCTGGCCAGCTTCTATTTTAGCTATTTCTATCAGAAAATTAAAGGAGGTCAAATGCCCATCACAGAAATTGGCTGCCTCAGAAAAATCAAGATTTTCAGGCATTGGAAGAATGACTCCATCTTCGGATATGGTCAGATATTCTGCGTTTGAGCTAAAGCCAAAAGTAGTTTCTCCAAACACACGATCTCCAACTTTAAAGTCTTTAACCGCCTCACCAGCCTGCTCCACCACTCCAGCGAAACCGGTTCCAGAAATAGGTTTCTTGGGTTTAAAAAGACCTACAAACAACCTAGCGATGTAGGGTTTACCCGTCCGCATCATGGCATCTGCTGTAGTCGCAGCAGAAGTCATAACTCTTACCAATACTTCATTGGGTTTTGGTGTAGGTCTAGTTACTACTTGTAATTGAAGTACCTCGGGCGATCCGTACCCTGTAGCTACCGTTGCTTTCATTGTCTGATTCATAGCTCATGTTTTGAACACAAGGCAAAAAGACGAAGAAGTGAAAGGGTAAAAGTTCGGTATATTAAGAAGTGGTTCGGATTTATAATTCAGAACCTAATAACAGTTTATAATTGACTTTTCTGGAATTCTTTAGGTGTCATACCTACTTCTTTTTTGAATACAGTGTTAAAAACGGTCTTCGAGTTAAAGCCGCTTTCATATGCCAGCCCTATAAACGAAATATGAGAATTGTCTGGGTCAATGACGAGTTGTTTGAAGTGTTCAATGCGTTTCTTGTTAACGAACTCATTGAAATTTTGACCGATGGATTCATTCAATAACCAGGATAGCTGATTAGGATGAATCTCTACTTGTTCGGCTAGCGAACGCAGCGTTAGTGAAGGATTGAGGTATGGGCGTTCGGATTCTACATACGCCTGTATTTTTTCCACCTGTTCTCTAATAATGGATTGATCAGGATTTCTGTTTTTTGTTTCTTTTGATTTTTCTACTGTTTTAGCATAAACCCTACTATGATATTCTGAATATCTTGGGTGTGAATGGATGGGCTTTCCCAGCGGATCACTAAAGGCAAGAATGAGAATTGAGGAGCCACTTTCAAAAAGCTTCTCTAAAATGCTAAATGCTTCGTCATATCGACCCAGATTGGCATAAGTAAGAAAAAGGTAGGCATGCGCATGATGCGCTTCTGGTTCCTGAGCATGTTTCTCAAGCTTTTGCAAATGTGCGGTGCTTTTCCCATCCATTGCTTCAATCAGGGCAAAGAAGCCTAATCTTTCATCAGGGGTAATGGCTTGCTCTGGAATTTTCTCTATAGTCTGGCGAGCTACTTTAAGTTGACGTTCATGAATAAGGATATAGATATTGACGATAATGGCGGGTAGATTCTGGTCATTTTCTGCCAGCAATTCCTTTAAAATCTCTTGCGCTTTGTCCATTTCGTCAACACGATAGAAATAATTAGCTTCATAGAATTTGGTCTCAGGGTTTAAAGGGTCTATTGATTTGGCAAACATGATATGTTCCCGTCCCTTTTTAAAGTCACCTCTAATTGTGTGGAGAAATGAAACGAATTGATGCGCTTCTGAATATGTGGGTTTGGCTGCCAGAGATCTCATACCATGTTGCAATGCCGCAGTGAAGTTTGCTTTGGTAAAGAAGTATTGCATACCCAACATATAGTTAAGTCCTGCATGGTTTGGGTCAAGCTTCTTTGCTGATTCTAATGCTGCAATACTTTTTTTCCAGGCTTCATTACGTGGAGCAAAACCAGCCACAGCTATAAAACTATAGCTATCCGCTATGCCCAGATAACCATCAATAAGACCTTTGTCTAGCTCTATGGCTTTTTCAAAGTGATCAATTGCAATATTAGTATCCTCAGGATTCCACTTATAAAAATGAAGCCGACCTTTCAGAAGATGTTCGTATGATGAAAGATTCGATGTAGGGCTATTCGCTAATTTATTAGAAATGTTCAGATGCCCATGTTGCTCTCGAATTTTATCAGCGATGAGCAAGCTTATTTCATCTTGCGTTTCAAAAAGATTTTCTAGCTTCCGATCCCAGGTCTCTGACCAGAAATGTACATCCTCTTCGACACCTATCAGCTTGGCACGAACTCGAATTTTGCCGTCATGAATCTGTGCGCTGCCCTCTAGAAGGATTGCTACATCCAGCTTCGTTGCAATTTCCTCAAGAGAAGCTTTATGGTTTTTGAAAAAGAAACTGGATGTGCGAGAGATGACTTTCAACCCATCGATTTTGGCGAGTGCATTGATGATCTCCTCTGTAATACCATCGCAGATGAATTCATTGCTTCCGTCAAGACTGAGGTCACTAAAAGGGAGGACTGCTATAGATTTTCTTGAATTCACTTTCAACTGGATTTTTGCTAATTGACGCTAACCCCAATGTATGAGGCGTGTACTCACACTTGGATCAAAGTAGCAAAATAGTAAAATCTGCCGGTGCATTCAAAGCATCAAATAGGGACTGAGTCAAACAGATCAAAAACCCCCGCGAGCAGAAGAGGGTAGATAGCACTTCAGTTTCCTGGCGGCAGATAAGCGTGAATCTCAGCAGACTCTTTGCAGAAGGCTAAATAAAGCCATGCGCTATATCATATGTTGGCATTCGTTTTATCCAAGGAACTTAATGATTGCATTAATTAAGAAGTCATTAGTTACAATGGCCATAATGATTGGTATCATCAAGAACGTTATGGCCATAACTAAGAAGGTCATAGGATGAACTTTCCTGTACTTTAAGATCTCATATCCAAGGAGTGAAATTGGAATAATAAACGAGCCTACGTATTGAAAAATCTCAGGTAGGCCGAACGGTCGAATAAAGCGATCAAAAGCTGGAGTCAGAAGCAGGAAACTCGCACCAAATATGGCTCTTTTATGTGCATTGGGAGCATTCCGCTTAATGTATGCCAGCAAGATGAGAAACGAGCTGACGAGTGTAAAATATAGGTTCCCGATAACAAATCCGCCAGAGTTTTCAATGGTTCGTATTTCTCCAAAATAGGCTGGGGTGCCCGTCATGATCTCATTTGAAATGTTAAGTACCACATTCAAGTTACCAACAGCCATCAGTATTGCTAGCATAAACCAATAGATGCCAATTTTTTTATGATTTGCTAGTTGTCCTTTTACAATAAGCAGGTTTTGGATGAAGTAGCCTGAAAACCAAAAAAGCATTATTACTCCATGTAAGATTAAATAAAGGGGTAAGGATGTCTCCCTGTATAATGGTCGCAATAAGAAGGTGGGTGTAAAGCCAATGATGGTAATCAAAAGGAAGACAATACTCCAAAAGAAGAAAAAAGTAAAGTTTAGCTTTTTCATATTGATTGAGCAATTGGTATGAATGCCAACGGCCTGGCTATGGTGCATATCCCGAAGGGTGCCATGCAATATACAAAATGTTAGCCTTTCATTTTATTTATTTATCCCTGTAATATGGAGCATCAAAACTGAGCATTATAAGCTTTGTACTATCATGGTAGGCAACTAATCCTATCTGCCAATATTCAAATTAGGCAAGAATATCCCACCCCGCAAAGCCTATAACAGCATAAAATAAGTTACTTAGAACATGAATTAGGATCGCCATTTTTAAAGAGCCAGTACGTGCCAAAATCCAACCCCAGGTAGCACTATACAGAAAATACATGGGCCACAATATCATGGGACTATGGCCAAAGGTAAAAACAATAGAAGTTATCAATATAGCTGCCCATAAGGGTATTTTTTTGGCCAATGAAGACTGTAAATACCCTCTAAATACAACCTCTTCCATAATAGGTCCAACAAAGATGGCCAGCAATAAAAAACCGGACATTTCAAGTGCTCCTCCGCTGGTCTGAATAAAGCTGAACATCTTTGAGCCTCCGCCAATGATTCCTTCGTGACCGAAGGCAGGTAAGATCACCGATCTATATATCCATGCTAAAAAGTGTGTCGATACCAATGCACTTATAACCAATAAAAGACCTTTGCTTTTTTTAATCTTACTTGGTTGAAGTCCTATCTCAGGATAAAAAGCTTTACCTGATCTACGAATATCCCACCAGTAAAAAGTAATTATCATTACTCCACTGAGCAAAGCAGAAGTGAGTCCCAAGATCTCGATAGGAACTTTATTATTAAGGGAAAAGAACTTAAACCCATAAGAGATAGCAATTCCGGCTAGGAGTTGACATGCGTACATGAGCACAATGGCCAGAATTCCCCTCTTTATTGTTAATTGCTGGCGTTTAATTTCCGCTTCTGTCATCCAATTATATTTGTTTTAATAGTTATGGATGCTAACGTCCAACTAAAATGAGTATGCGCCCCAGTTGCTAGAAGCACTGAAGCATCCATTATGATTTTTAATTGCTAGTACTCATTTCGCATATTCATTTTAGTGTTTGTTGTGCATCGTTTATTTTAGGTATAAAGCTACCTTCCTTTCTTCTAAAATCCAGTTTATCTATATCTTCTGTTTCGACTATGAAGCGCAGCGGCATAATGGGAGCGATGATTTCTTATACATTGTAGTGACACGTTTTTATTCTTTTTTAAGTTTCATTATGATTTGAGCGTCTACCCAAAAAATATTGGCCACACTTTCTTCAATGCTCTCACCTAATTTTGCTCGACTAAAATAAAAATACCTTCCGTCTGAGGTTACACTACCATAAAAATCATCACTATCAGTATTGATTTTATTACCCATATTGATCGCAGAACCCCATGATCCATCTTTTTGCCTGAAACATATATATAAGTCTGATCCACCATATCCATCTTCTCTGTCGCTATCCCAAATCAAATACGTTTCATCCGGTGCAATGAAAGGATGCGAAGTATACGTCCCGGAGTTAACTTGTTTTCCGAGAACTTTAGGAGCTTCCCGTTTGCCATTGACGATTCTTCAGTACCTAATCGTTCCGATAGAATCACGTTCATCAAAAAAGTACGTGCCGGACGATGATGCAGTAAGACGCATGATTGGGAATTCATCAAAAGGTGCTCCTAAACTTCTCTCATCCGTCCAGCCATCATCCGTTCGTTCTCTGTATGTATTACCAAGATGTATGGTGTTATTGTCTGTTGCGATAAATACTTCGCCTTCGCTTGTACTCCGTTCAACTGGTTTACTCCATTCGCCACTCTCATAATGAATAACAAAATTCTTAGATCTTTCGCCTTTGCTTTGTCGAAGAAAATAGAATTCTTTCATGTTGGGTGCAAACGCGGGTTCAAGCTCTAGGTCATCGGTTGAAATAATGCCGGGTGCAAATACTTGTGGACTCAATCCAGGTGGGTTTTGACCAAGAAACAACTCTTCTGGTGATTCAGACTTTTCTTCTTTTTGAGAGTTACAGCCATTCGTGACCATTCCTATCGCGAAAAGTGAAAGTAGATAAATCGTTATTTTCATGTGTAAAGTTTGAAATCAAAACCTTGCTGCTTTTAGGTCATGCTTATCACTAATCTCAAGCTAAATACAGCAAAGGTTTTGCAGATTTTCAATTAGGGGATTCGACTAGGTTTCCTGTAATGTTTTCGGACCCATCTGAAAGGGTTAATTCTGCATCATTTAGGGTAATGACTAAATCTTGCATCCCGCCATTTCTGTATCCATCAATAAAGAATTTGTTTTCACCCACTGGAACAAGCGCCACCTTGGTTACATGACTTGTTTTGACAGCATCATCCATAAACATTCCCTGTATTTTATTTTCTGCGTTTACGCTTAGTACCATTCCAATATCAAGGATTTCGAAATGAAATCGTATGTGTACATTTTTACCTTCCTCTCCCTGAATTTTGTAGATGTTGTACGCTATAAATTCACCAGCATCGTTGATGAAATTGGCCCACATACCTTTTAATTGATCCTGCCCTTGTTGGGTGCCTAAGAATCCTTTCATTTGTTCGTTACCGTAAGCTGAAAGTCCTTCAAACTGTTGAGTACTCCAGGCTTTGGCAAAAAACAGGGCAGTTTTGACGGCTTCACTTTTATCATTCGCATCTTTAGAAAATGCATAGGTAAAAATAGACCAAGGTGTTTTCCCAGTTGTTTCCAAGAAGTAGTTACCTCCTTCATTTTTAATAACTAGGGTGTGATCTGTATCCAGTTGAAATGCCTTTTTGCTCAAGCTGACATTGTTTTTTTGAGTGGGAATAGGCGTAAGTTCAACGGGTTTATCTAATAGTAGCGCGACAATTTTATCTGTTATTTCCCCTTCGACAAATGAAATAGCACCCTGAAATTCATCGGTTACCGGATTAACGGAAGTTGCATTGGATAGTATAATCACCTTTATGTTTTGCTCTGGCAACGAGCCCATCATAGAGGCATATCCAGGAAGTAGGCCACTATTGTATATCCATCTTTCTCCTTCTTTTTGATCAATCACCCAGCCTAAACCAGATGTCATTTTATTAACCCCCATGTCTTGAGACCGAGTGTATAACTGATTTACGGAAGCTGCCGTCAAAAGAGTCCCCTTGTCAAGTGCGTGCATGAATTTGTACAAATCGCCAGCAGTTGAATTCACATCAGCAGCACCCATTAGCCATGAAGGGTGAAAGGGAGTTGTGAATTTCTCCAGCTCCTCCATTCCTAAGCCAAAATAGGGGTGAGCCATTTCGCTGACATTTGCAACAGTAGCTGACGATGTACTTTTCATTCCTGCAGGTTTGAAGACCGCCTGCTGCATAAAGCTTGCGTAAGACTGCCTGCTCACTTTTTCAATAATATTGGCAAGTAGTAAGTAGCCGAAGTTATTGTATTCATAAGCTGTACCTGGCTCGAAATTCAACTTGGAGTCTTTAAATTTTGCTAGTAGCTCATCAATACTGATCTCGCTGATTTCTGGCATGAGACCGTTACCCTGGTCATCCACTCTTCCAATATTGGCTTGAATACCCGAGCTATTATTTAATAGGTGCTGAATCGTAATTTGGCTTGAATACTCAGGAACAAAATTTGGAAAGTAAGTGGAAAGTGGAGTTTCTAACGAGAGTTGCCCATTTTCCACAAGCTTCATTATACCTACAGCGGTTAATGATTTTGTAAGTGAGGCGATATTAAATATGGATGCTTTGTTGTTCTTTTTTTGTCCTTCCAGATCAGCATAGCCAAAACTCTTTTCATAAATAATTTTGTTGTCTTTGGCAATCAAGACATTACCCACAAACCGGTTGTAATGTGTGTAGCTTTCAAACAATCGGTCAATTTTTGTTTCCAATTCTTTTTTGGTGTTGGATTGTCCAGAGGAACTGTATCCAAGGCCTAAAATGAGTGCAATAATGATTAACTTTTTCATGATGTGTAGCTTATGATGTATTTGTAAAATCTGTGCTTTCAGTGACAGATATGAGACAATATTAAAGCAGGTAGATGGCGCTTCATAATGAATGTGACCGATGCTTTATAAGGAGTTGTAGACGTTGTTAATTATGTGATAAAAGCAAACTTCACAGCGATCAGAGTTTTTGTCCCTAGAAAAGGATCATTTGTCCCATTGTCATTTAATCATTGATTAAATTTCCTTTCTTTGATCAGGAAAATGAGGAGCATGAATAAACGATCAGAGTCTATCATTCATATTTTATTATGGGGAGTTGGATACTTCATACTATTGCATGAGACGTCAACAATAGGAGATTTCAGGAAAGATACGGGTCCTTATTGGGCTCCACTGTTGTTTGGGATGTTAATGAGTCAACTACTATTTTATACAACGGCCTTTTATTTTGTCCCTAAATTTTTAAGGTTAAAAAAAACAAAGACATTAATCGTATTAGTAGCTACGGCACTCATTACTATAGCACTGTTTGAGAGTTTTGTTGACTATAACTACTTGGTAAATTTTTTCTCCTCAGAGAATGAGAGCTTTCTGGTCTATTTCTACTACAATCTATTTGTAGGGTTCATTGTTCTGCTTGTTGCCCTATCCTACGCTTTGCTTAAGTATTGGATGAGAAATGAAAAATTAAAAAGGGTATTACTCGAGGAAAAATTGTCAACAGAAATGGCTTTTTTGAAGTCTAAAATAAACCCTCATTTCTTGTTTAATGTATTGAATAGTTTTTATGCTAAATCTTTAAAGCATAATGTTCCAGAATTAGCAGATGGAATTTCAAAATTGGCGGAGTTGATGCGGTACATGGTCTACGACACAAATGAAGACAAGTTGCTGCTGGAAAAAGAAATTCATCACCTTAAAAACTTCATTCAAGTATACCAACTACGCATAGCAGAAGAGGACGATGTTTACATCAATTTTGACATTCAGGGAGATTTAAATTCGGTCAAGGTAAGCCCTATGTTGCTTATTCCCTTCGTGGAAAATGCGATAAAGCATGGGGTCATTCCTAATGAAAAGTCAACGATAGAAATAGCATTGAAAATAAAACAAGACTGGATGAATTTTGAAGTGACGAACTCAATTCATAAAGCAGCAAACAGCATTCCAGATAATTCGTCAGGGTTTGGGCTTGATAATTTGAGAAAGCGACTTGCTGTTCTTTACCCTGAGGAACATACATTGGAAACGAGAGAAGAAAATGGTTATTTTATTTCTTCATTGGGGTTAAAAATTGATCAGGCATCATGATAAACTATGTAATTATTGATGACGAGCCGGCCGCTATTGAAGTGCTTCGAATTCATTTGAACAAGATTCCTTCAATGACATTGAAAGCCTCTTTTCGTGACCCAATGGAGGCACTGGAGTACCTCCAGCAAAACACAGTTGATCTCATTTTTCTGGATATAAACATGCCTAAGTTATCGGGTATGAGTTTCCCCAAGTTATTGAAAGATCCTCCCTTGATTATATTCACAACAGCCTATTCGGAACACGCACTGGAAAGTTATGAGCTAAAGGCTGTAGACTATCTTTTAAAGCCGATTCAATTTGATCGATTACTCCAGGCAGTAATGAAAGTGAAAGAAGTATTGAATAAAAGCAATGCTGTTCAATCAGTCAACCCTGAATCAAATGCTAGTGTAGTCGATCAGACTATTTTTATTAAAAGCGGATCGGAATTCCATCAATTGGCTATTCAAGACATTAAATATATTGAAAGTGACAGCAATTATGTGACTTTCTATACCAATAGTAAACCCATACTGGCGCGCTACAAATTATCGGAAGTATTGAGTCTTCTTCCATCTCATCAATTTGTAAGAATACATCGCTCATATGCGGTAGCACTAAAACATATCGTAACGATTAAAAACCATTGTGTGATCATTGGCACACAAGAGGTCCCAATAAGTAGCACGTATAAGGCGGGTTTTTTAGATTTAATAAACGGTAAACTTGGAGAGAGAAACAATTGACCCAAAGTAATTTGGTTTTGGTCGGTACTTTGGAACCAAGTTGAGATGATGCACAACAAAGAAATAGCGGGCATGCCCGCTATTTCACCAATGTATTTTTCTTAGAATTTCACTTCAGGCACTTTTTCAGCACCTTCGTCAGCTTCGAAATATCCTTTGCGTTCAACTCCCGCCATTGGCGCAATCATAGAAGCGGGGATTTTACGAATTTTGGCATTCAATGTTTGCACGGCATCGTTAAACCTTTTACGCTCTACCGCTATTCGGTTTTCTGTACCTTCCAGCTGCGACTGCAACTCCAGGAAATTCTGGTTGGCTTTAAGGTCTGGGTAACGTTCAATGGTTACCAGTAGCCTGGACAAGGCCGAACCTAGGCCATCTTGTGCAGATTGAAATTGACTGATGGCAGCCGGACTCAAATTTGAAGGGTCGATATTTACAGCAGTAGCTTTTGATCTTGCTTCTATTACGCCAGTTAGCGTTTCTTGCTCAAAGTCGGCATAGCCCTTTACTGTGTTCACAAGATTGGGAATGAGGTCAGATCTTCTTTGATAAACATTTTCCACCTGTGCCCATTTACCGGCAACATCTTCATCCATTTCTTGTAAGGTATTGTAAACACCCACAAACCACATGACTAGCATTCCAATAATGACTACGAATGCTCCAAAAACGATTAATAAGATTTTAGCTGTCTTTCCCATAGGTTTTAAATTTGAATCTAAATTAAGCTATTTACACAATTGAAACCAACAATGTTATTCATTGTTAATAACCTCATGAAGCGGATAGCATTCCTTTTATTTTTGATTATTACTGGCTGTAAGATTGATGATGACAAAACCATTGATCGGGATAAGCTCACCTTTAAAATTGGTACGGATACACAGCTTTTTTTTAAAAATGTACGGCAGTCTTATTATGATCTGGAAGAAAATAAGGCCGCTAAATTTAATGTGTTCAGGTTTTCTGATAGAAGTAAAAATCCTGAAGAGAGGGTTTTAAACCTGGCCATTGTGGTCAATTACCTGCAAGATGAGGCTTATTTGTTGATAGAGCCGAGTGAGGCTATAGGTAATGAAAATATTGAATTAAGAGCGCAGCATCCGAATAATGGTGATGTCAAAGGAGCAATTCTCAATGAGATGAACCGTGAGGCCATGCTTAATTTCTGCACAGATGTTTATGAGCTGCTGGTGCAGGGCTATCAATTTGAGATAAAAGTGGGTGAAGAATGGAGGCCTGTTTTAGATAACCATGAAGCCAAGGAGGCTTTCCGAATTACCGTTTCTGATTATTACAGGTTGACGAGGGTGTTTTAAATAAGCTATTTCTTGCCGGATTTATTCCGGCACCTCTTGGATGAAAGTATAAACAGTTATGGTTATAATCAGAGACCCCGGAATATATCCGGGGAGGACTTAAATAAAAGACTCCGAAACAGGTCCGGGGAGGGAATGTTGTATTAATAATTACCATAAAGATCTTCCCATTCAGGGTTCTTCTCATTAATTAGGTTTTCCTTCCAACTTCTTTTGTATCTTTTCAATTGCCGCTCTCTGTGTAAAGCCTCATCTTTTTCAATAAACTCTTCAAAGTATACCAATTTATTACAATTGTATTTTGAAGTGAAGCCTGAAACTAATTGATTTTTATGCTCAAAAACCCGTCTATCCAGATTATCGGTAAAGCCAGTGTAAAGTACCGAATGGTTTTTATTGGTGAGCATATAGACATAAAACATGAATAAAATTAGCTGATTTATTTAATGTATTAACTAGACCCCGGAATAAATGCGGGGAGAAATGTCTTAATATAGTGCTCCCTTGCCGGACATGTTCCGGCACCTCTTGGATAAAAGGTTAAGCAGTCATTATTATAATTGGAGACCCCGGAACATGTCCGGGGATGGTTTCTTCTATTAAGTACTTACTGTATCTATTTCAGTATCTCTTGGATAAGAGATTTGACAGGGGTGTGTAAAACAAAAGACCCCGGAACAGGTCCGGGGAGGCTATATTCTAATAATAAATCTTGGGAGGGTAATTTTTAAGCCCCAGCACCATCATATTTCACATTAAGTATACGCTCTTCGATCATACCCAATGCCAGCTTGTCTTCACCAAGTACATCAAATAATTCGAGGCATCTTCTGGCTACATATTCTTCTTCAATTTGCTCCTGCACAAACCATCTGAGAAACTCTTCAGTAGCTAAATCGCCAACTTTTCTGCACTCGCGAACCATATCATGGATAGAATCTGTAACAGCAATTTCCATTTCCAGTGACTTTTCGAAAACAGTTCTGAGCTTATCAAACTCATGTTGAGAATCACCTACTGTTGGAGAGATAGCCTCGCACTCCATATCTACCAAATAATGAAAGAATTTTAGCTGATGCTCTCTTTCCTGATTAGACTGATTAAAGAAAAACTCGGCACAGTTATCATAGCCATTTACATCGCACCATGCAGCCATAGCAAGGTAAGCAGCCGATGATTGAGCTTCCATTTTTATTTGCTTGTTGATTACGTCAACAATTTCATCTTTCAGTACGGAATGTCTTCTTAGTATATCTTTCATTTCGAAAATTTCTTTATTGTACAACCACAAATGAACAATAAAAGTTGAACCTCTTGTGAATTTGAGGGCAATTTAAATTTAGTCTAAAGAAATAGAAATTATTAAAGGGGCCTTCTTACCAGCTCTTTGTGAATCATGCTGTTAAGCTCGAGCATGGTAAATGCTCCGGCAAATAGCTCTTTTAACTGAAGTACATCGTGAATATTGAGGGCAAATAGTCTGTCACAATGCGGCATGTAAACTATCTCTATGTCGGCTGTATTATCAGCAAACATCTGAGCGAGGTCTATTTTCTGGATTTTTCTTTTGAAAGCAATCAATTGGCAAACTCTGAATTCTACAACCTCTGAGTTAAAGCGCAAAGTATATATCTCAGATGTATCACACTGGTGTAGTGAAGCTTTGTTGGTTTCATAAACCAATTCCAACTGATTGTTATCTAGCGCCATCATAACCTCGGACATTTTTTACAGTGTCTACCCTTCTTTTTATACTTTTTACAGCACTTTTTCAGGACACAGTCGAAGCTGTCCATAGGCGTATTCTTTTCAAAAATGTTGAAAGATTCACTATCCGTCTGCTCTGTATAAAATTCGTTAATCATTATTTAGACTAATTCCAGATAGCAAAGCTATGGAAATTTGATTTTACGAACAATAGACTGGTAGGTATAAAATTGAAGGACTGATGAAAATTATTTTTAATACTGACAATTGTCAGCTCCATAGGGCAACATATTTACCTTTTGGATCGTGCTGTACCCTTTGACTTTCTACATTGAATTCACGGCCATTTCTGGGGTCGTTGCCCACACCAGCTATATAGGCCCAGTTGAGCCAGTTGCTGCAGGGGTCATAATCAATAAGTGAGTGTTCAAACCAGGCCGCACCCCAGGTCCAGTTGACTTTAAGCTGATGAATCAGGTAGCTGGCTACGATCTGGCGCCCTCGGTTGGACATGAATCCGCTCATGCGCAATTCATTCATATTGGCATTGATAAACTCATCTTCTGTTTTACCGTTTTGCCACAACTCGAAGGTTGCGGCATCATTTTTTAGCGTGTGCTCTAATGATGAAATCCCATTTTCAAGAAAGATTTTCTGACCATGTTTCTTGGCCATAAATTTGAAAAAGTCACGCCAGAGCAACTCGAAGATGAGCCAGTAAGTGGAGTCATTATTTTCTCGCAACTTTTCATACTTCTTTACCTCATAGTAGATTGTTTTGGGCGAAATAGCACCTACTGCCAGCCAGGGCGAAAGCTTTGAAGAGTAGTCGGCCCCGACCAGTCCATTTCTGGTTTCTTTGTAGTTCTTTAACAAATCCTGTTTCCAGAAGTAGTTATCCAGTCGTTTGTTGGCCGCTCTTTCTCCGCCTTCGAAATCTAAGACCGCACGCTTGTCATTGACAGTTTCTTCAAGACCCAATTGACTTAATGTTGGAAGTTCTCCTAATTCAATATTGGTGACCGCTGGCAACTTGGTTGGCTTTTGGAAAAGTGCTCTCACCTTAACTGTACTCTCAGCTTCCTTTCTGAACTGTGTAAAAACATCGGGCACTTGCTTAATGGGCCATGGCACATCCTCCTGATGAAAAAGCGTTTGTTGCCAGATGAGCTTTAATGCAATGCCATTCTTAAAAAGCGAGGCTTCCAATGCTGCTTCTATAATTATTTCATCATAGGTAATTTCTTTGCTGGCATAAACTTTTACGGCATTTACCTCTTTTGCTATAGCTGGAATGAGTATTTCGGGTTTGCCGATTCTTATCACTAAATCGGAGCCTATTTTTTGCAGATCAGATTTTAGTTGAGCTAATGTTTCAATAATAAATTTGGTTTTGAACGATCCTGTTCTGGTAAAACCCAAATTAGAAGTCTTGTAATGCCGTGGGTCAAAGATGTAAACAGGGATGATATCAAAATTGGCAGCTGCCTCGACAAGTGTTTCATTGTCAAGTAATCTAAGATCATTTCTAAACCACACAATTGCGTTCGACTTCATACAGATAAAACCAAAAGCAAGAAAAATGGTTTAAAGCTTAATTCTCCTTTCGCTCAAATGCGCCTATATCGGGTTTTTCGTCTCTAGCATTGCCATCAAGGTCTATGAGAAACCCAAGATCAATGGCCATATCTTTAGCAGGTGAGAGTGTATCGAGTTGATAGTCAAATTCGCCTGGGTCAAAGAATTTAGGATCCTCATTAAGGAGATTATCCACATCTGCAAATGCATTCTCCTGGCTTTTTAGGATGTTATTGGTAAATAGAATTTCTGTGCTGGTTTCTCCGGAATTGCTAATTAAAAGTTCGTCTCTAAGGCTTCCCCAAACAATGCTATTGGTCATGGAGAAGTTAAGGTCACCTAGCAAAACTGAATTATCGCCCAGTAAGAGGTTATCAGATAACACAAGCACAGGATCTCTACGGAAAAAGTTGAATGAGAAGTTGGCGAATGTACAGTGCTCATAGGTGTAATTACCGCCAGCAAGATTGCCAACAGCATTTAATTGACAGTTATTGATCAACACGTTAGCCGCGTACAGGTCTGAAGAGATGGCCAGCAAACCAAAACCTGGCTGCACAAGGCTGTCGATACTTGGGATTAGGGCATTGCCACCCATATTTTCAATGCGTGTATTGGTAAGCCGTAAATCAGGTTCATCATCATCGTCTGGTGTGCCCAAATAGATGCCCACATTAGAATTTCTAATATCAGCAAAGTCAATTTGATTGCTATTGCTACCCACAAGAAATATGAGTCCACCCCACTGCCCTGGAGCATCAGTAAACTGCTCATCAAAACGATCATTGGTAAAGGTTACTCTGTTTTCTGCTGAGCCGTTGGCTAAAATTGTTCCTTGAATAAAAATGAAAGAACCATTGTGCGAGTATATGCGTGTGCCTTCTTCAATAGTCAAAGTGCAGCCTTCTTGTATCAAAACAGAATTGTATAATACATAAGGCCGTTCTGCTGTCCAGGTGGTGTTGCACACCAATACCGAATCTCTTAAAAAGTTGGCGTCCTGCCCCCACGAAACCAGTTCAACGGATTGTAGATTGCCATTGGTATTGAAGTTTACCTGATCGGTAACTACAAAAGGTAAATCCTCATCCATTGGATCTATAGTAACTTCTGCTAAAATTAACAGGCTGTCTTTACCCAAAAGACGCACATTCTCGACTTCAGGACCGGCAATACCATTGACAAAAATTGAATACGAAGAGCCACTACCTGACTCGAGCGAAACGTTGCTAATGTTCACCGCATTTTCAGCATCGTTATAGACCCTAAACCTTTTGGTAACGCTACCGATGGTGCTGAATAAAGTATCGAAGTATACAGTGTCAGTAGAAAATCTGAGACTGGCGGCTGAGTCCAAAGTAAATTTCTCTTCTTCTGGTGTGCACGAGAAAAAGAGACAATACAATAATGGAATGATTAATAACCGCTTCAAGATTTTATGTTAACGATGCAAGTAACGGATTATTCCATTGCTCCATCTTCCATTTTAGCCGCGCTTTCTGCTATTCTCAACTGGCTGATAAATTCTTCGATTTCACCATCCATTACAGCAGGTAAATTGTGCTGACTATAATTGATACGGTGGTCAGTCACTCTACTTTGTGGGTAGTTGTACGTTCTGATTTTATCAGAGCGGTCACCACTACCTACCATAGATTTTCTTTGAGCGCCAACGGCCTCGTTGTGCTTGGCTAATTCAATTTCATACAGCCTTGATCGCAATACCTTTAATGCTTTATCAAAGTTTTTGAGCTGTGACTTCTGATCTTGACAAGACACTACCAAGCCACTCGGAGCATGCGTTAATCTTACAGCCGAATATGTTGTGTTTACCGACTGTCCACCTGGGCCAGATGAGCAGAAGGTGTCCTTACGCACATCGTTCATGTCAATTTCTACATCTACCTCATCCATTTCTGGCAAAACTGCTACAGTGGCTGCTGAGGTATGCACTCTACCTTGAGTTTCTGTTTGTGGGACACGTTGAACACGATGCACGCCAGATTCAAACTTTAAAGTACCATAAGGCTCATGACCTGTTACAGTGCTTACTATTTCTTTATACCCGCCACTTGTACCTTCTGTAAGGTCAAGTACCGTTAGTTTTAATCCATTTTTTTCGCAGAACCTCTGGTACATTCTGAAAAGATCGCCTGCAAAAATAGCCGCCTCGTCACCACCTGTACCAGCTCTAATTTCTAAAATTGCCTCTTTCTCGTCATTAGGATCTTTAGGAATCATCATTTCCTTCAGAACAGCTTCTATGCGCTCTTTTTCAGGCTCCAGCTCGTCAAGCTCCATCTTGGCCATTTCACGGAACTCTTCATCCTTCTCCGTTTTTAAAACGTCTTTGGCATTTTTAATATTTGAAAGTACCTCGCTATACTCATCATATTGAGTAACGATTTTTTCAAGATCTTTATATTCTTTGCTGAGCTGCGAATATTTTTTCATATCAGACATGGCATCTGGCTGCACAATAAGCTGCCCCACCTCTTCAAATCTTTGTTTGAGCTCTTCTAATTTAGCGATCATAAGGATTACGATTAAGACTGCAAAACTAACAAATAGCATCATTTTATAGTAATTTTGATTTAAATCGAATGACATGAAGAATTTTGTGATTGTATTAATGGCAGTAGTGGCCCTGACATCATGTGAGGCTAAACTTTCTGAAGATCAGCGCAAGGCATTGCATGAGGAAATGGAAGATCGGAAGATCAAAAAGATTAGCCAGGAGGATATATATAAAAAGGCATTGGAAGAAGGCAGATTGGTTTTGGAGTCTGTTGATAGTGGCAATATCGATTCTGTTAAAGCCGCATGTAAATGTGAGATCTCAAATCTCACGAGCAAAGATGACTTATCAGAAGTGGAACTGAAATTATACGAGGCCTATGAATTCAACCCTAATGGTACTGACAATATTCAAAAAGAGGGCGATCAGTTTTTAATCTACACTAAACCGCAGGTAGCGAATGATAGCCTTGCCGGGTTATGGATGATTAAATTTCCTAAAAGCGAAATTGTAAAGAAGATCTAAACTTCGTGATAGCGGAAGCAGCTCACGGCATGATCATTTACTAATCCGCAGGCCTGCATGTGCGCATAGATTATGGTGCTGCCAACAAATTTAAACCCTCGCTTTTTTAAATCTTTGCTCAGTGCATCAGACTCTGGCGTTGTAGCAGGCACCCCTTGCATCGATTGCCATTTATTTACAATTGGTTTTCCACCTACAAACTGCCAGATATACTTGTCAAAAGAGCCAAATTCCTTCTGTACCTCGATGAATTTTTGAGCATTGATAACGGCTCCTCTAATTTTAAGCTTGTTCCTTATAATATCAGGGTTTTCAATAAGCTTTAAAATTTTATCCTCATCATATTTTGCCACCTTTTCTACTTCAAAGTTGGCAAAGGCTTTTCTGTAGCCGTCTCTTTTTTTAAGCACTGTTGACCAACTTAATCCGGCTTGGGCGCCTTCCAGAATCAAAAACTCAAAATGTGTTTTATCATCATGCACGGGTACACCCCATTCTTCATCATGATATTTTACATAGGCATCAAAATGACCTTCGGCCCAGCTACAACGATTTTTCATATTGGTAGGATTAGTATTCTAAAATTATGAAATTACCTTTTAAAATAAACTCCTATGAAAAAATCAGTACTACTCATTTTATTGTCAATGATCACGTCATTCTCATTTGCACAAACTGCAGAAGAGAACATTAAAAAGTTAAATATTCAGCTTTTTAAACCCAGTCCGCCTATTGCCAATTATGTAAAGGCGGTGAGAACAGGCAACCTGGTTTTTATGGCCGGTCATGGTCCATCAAAAGCTGACGGCACTTCCATAAAAGGAAAACTGGGTGCAGACATGACTGTTGAGGAGGGCTATGAAGCAGCAAGGGTGGCTGCCATTTCAGTGCTTTCTTCACTAAAAGCAGAGATCGGAGATTTGAACAAAGTGGTAAGAATAGTTAAGCTAAAAGGTATGGTTAACTGTACTGCAGATTTTCTTGATCAACCTCAGGTTATCAATGGCTGTTCTGATCTTTTAGTAGAAATTTTCGGAGATAAAGGAAAGCATGCCAGAGCCGCTGTGGGAATGGTATCTCTCCCATCAAATATTGCCGTGGAAATTGAAATGGTCGTGGAGATTGCAGAATAGTTGTTTTAGATAAACTTATTTAGAATCATTCTCGTTCTTCCTTTTATCAACCAGAAGAACATGAATAAAAAATTATCTATAGATACTTTTCCCTTCAAATCTCAACTGAACTTAAGTTCATTGGTAGAGTATTGGGAGAGCAACCTCAAGAAGGATAATGGTATTGGCCTTTATCCTACCGAGCATATATTAAGGAGTATTAAAGAGGCTCCGGAACTAAAACAACCTATTGATGATCTGGCAGTTTTAGAAAAACACAAAGAGCTTGTCGGGTTTTTAATGAGTGCCATTATTCCCAGTGCTTTAATAGACACAGAACTGTCGGCAGGGCTCGTACCTTTTAATTTCAAAGGCTTTTTCGCTACCGAAGGTTTTAAAGCTATTCTTCCTTTAGATAAAATCAGGGAAGATATTGCGCTTAAGAATGAAGCTAAAAACATGTCTGCAGGTAAGATTATCAAGGCATCTGCGCTTATTCTTAAAAAATTCTATAACACTAACATTGAACTAGATGAACCAATGTTAGTGACAATACCCGACACAGCAACCGGTCTTGATAGAATATATAAAGTAGACTTTAGTTCAGATTTTGTTGATGTTGTCAATGTGGGAGAGATTAAACCCATCAGTGAGGAGAATCTGAGCCTCATGATGGATGATCTTTACAATACTGAGCTATGGCTGCAACATATAGACCCTGATAATTTTGTATTTCAGGGCTTTAATATTTGCAGACTTGTGGAGGTAACGGTTGAAGAAATGATTTCTTCGATAAAGTACGACCTGCTGAAAAAGGACGCGGTCACCTGTCCAATGAGCTTCGAAACCATCCAGAAAAAGATTAGGTCCATATTCAAACTTCCGGAAATGAAGTTAGGCCTTTCGTTTTTTGATGTTGATAACAATATTATTTCTAATCAAGGTCTGAGCAATTGGAACAGTTTTATGATGCCTTGCCAGCCGGAGGGTCTTTCATGTAATTATTTTGCTGGATCAATGTATGACAGAGCATTCCAGCAACAGCGACCTGTGATTATTGAAGACCTTTCAAAAATGGCTGATAAGACCCATGTAGAAAAAAGTCTGATAGATCAGGGAATAAATAATGTAGCCATTGCCCCATTGATATATGACAATGAGGTCATAGGTATGCTTGAATTAGGAACTCCATATGCCAGTAAATTAAATCCTGTTAGTGCCAGTAAAATGGAGGCTGTATTGCCAATGTTTACCGCTGCGGTAAGAAGAGTTCTGGAGGACATGAAAACGGAAGTTCGCGCCATTATTCAAGAAGAGTGTACAGCTATTCACCCAAGTGTGGAATGGAAATTTTTAGAAGAGGGGTATAAAATTCTGAGTAAAAGGAATTCTGGTAAAAAAGTGACTTTGTCTGATATTACATTTCCAGGGGTTTATCCACTTTATGGCTTATCAGATATTCGTAATTCATCCAATGAGCGAAACACCGCTATTCAGAAAGACCTTATTGATAATCTGAAACAGGCTAAAAAGGTGATAGCTGCCGTTACTTTGAAGCAAGAAATGCCGATTTTGAATGAGATGAAATTCAGAATTGACAATGAGCTTAATAAAATAAGTAAAGGCCTTAATTCTGGAGATGAAACTTCAGTGCTCGATTTTCTGAAGAACGAAATTGTACCGGCATTCAACCACTTTAAGATCATAGACGCTGAGCATAAAGGTATCATTGAAAAATATGAGGAGCAGCTGGATCCAGAATTAGGCGTGATTTATAATAAGCGTAAAAGCTTTGAGCAAAGCCTTACCAAAATCAATGAGACTATTAGTGCTTATTTAGATACGGTAGAAGAGGAGGCACAGCAGATCTTCCCGCATTATTTTGAAAAGTATAAGACTGATGGTGTTGAGTATAACATCTACTTAGGGCAGTCAATGGTCAAGGATAAGACCTTTGACACCTTATACCTCAATAACTTTAGGCTGTGGCAATTGATCACAATGTGTGAGATTGCTAATAGAGTGGAGGCATTGAAGCCTACTTTATCTACTCCGTTAGATATCACACAGCTGATATTGGTGCATGGAGAGCCCTTGTCTATCAAGTTTAGAAAGGACGAGAAGCATTTTGATGTAGATGGTGCTTATAATATCAGGTATGAAATTGTTAAGAAGCGTATTGATAAGGCGTTTATTAAAGATACCACAGAACGATTAACACAGCCTGGCAAGGTGGCCATTGTTTATACTCAGCAGAAGGAAGCTGATGAATATATGCGTTATATCTCATACTTGCAGTCTATAGATTACCTGAAAGAGGAAGTGGAATGGTTAGAACTTGAAGAGCTGCAGGGCGCACATGGATTAAAGGCCTTAAGAGTGTCTATTAATTTCTGTGCTGAGAAGCAGTCGTTCGGTAATGAGGTTATTCAAAATGTTTTACAAAACATTAATGAAAACTAGCATCAGTTGATTTCTAATCACAGTTCGTTATTTTAGCATCAAATTGTAATACTATGAGAGTTACCATTTTGATGCTATTTCTTTTTTCGGCAGGGCTTGCAGAGGCCCAGGATGTAAGAGAATTGGACAAGCGAAACGGCTTCAAGGACATAAAGGTGAACACCTCGGTTTTAGATTATGAGGGGCTAGAGTTTAAAAAGGAAACTGATGATAAATTATTTCCAGAGGCTAAAATCTATGTGCCTATAAAGGGGTATTATGAAAGTATCGGCAGTCTTAAAATTTATGATTTGGAAGTAAAGACCTATAGAGACTCTATATTTCAAATTATTGTAGTCACTGATAAGGATCCGAACCTATACAAAGGACTAAAGAAGGCCTTTGGTGAGCCAGAATATCATTATCGGTCTGGCTTTTATCATTGGACTGCTGAAAACCTCAGACTATCTTATACTCCTCATCAGAAAGATAAAATTGAGATGAAATACGAATCTTTCCTGATGCGCAATAAGCTAAAAAAGGATAAAGAAGAAGTGGTAGAAGCCATTGTTGATGATTTTTAATTACTAGTACCGCTTCAAAAACTTCTTCTCTGCGTTACTCTGTTAACTCTGCGGTTTTAATTTTTTATTAACCACAGAGGACGCTGAGATGCACAGAGAAGCATCGATTTTAGGGAATAATTTAAACTAAACCTTCTTAAACAACGCAATCGCATTGTGACCGCCAAAGCCAAAGGTATTGCTCATCGCATAGTTCATTTCCTTTTTCACCGCTTTACCTAAAGTTAAATCAATGCCCTCTGGTAAGGCTTCATCTACATTTTTAGTATTGATAGTAGGTGGAACAGTGGACTCTACCATGGCTTTAACTGTGGCTACTGCCTCAATAGCACCAGCCGCACCAAGTAAATGACCAGTCATTGATTTGGTGGCGCTTACCTGCAAGGTTTTTCCATTCCCAACTAATGATTTTAAGGCATGTAATTCTGATAAATCACCGACAGGGGTGCTGGTGGCATGCATGTTTACATAATCTATTTTATCAGCGGAGATTTCAGCATCTTCCAAGGCCATTTCTATTGCCAGCCTGGCTCCAAGTCCTTCTGGATGGGTTGCCGTGCTATGGTAGGCATCGTTTGACATACCTGCTCCCACAACTTCAGCATAAATCTTTGCTCCTCTGGCTACCGCATGATCCCAATCTTCTAAGATGAGTGCTCCAGCACCTTCCCCCATCACGAAACCGTCACGCTCCTGATCGAATGGCCTTGAGGCAGTTGACGGATCATCATTTCTTGTTGATAGTGCTTTCATGGCATTGAAACCCCCGATGGCTGCTTGGGTTATTGGAGCCTCTGAACCTCCGGCAATCATCACCTTGGCCTTACCCCATTTTATATAGTTAAAGGCATCCATAACTGCACTTGTACCAGATGCACATGCCGATACAGTGCAGTAATTTATGCCTCTAAAGGTATGCTCCAGGGCGATAGCCCCTGACGGAGAATCCGATAATATTTTAGGGATGAAGAAAGGACTAAACCTGGGCCCAATTTCAGAAGCTGCATATTCCAACATTTCAGATTCAAAGGTGGTAATACCACCATTACCTGAGGCCCAGATCACACCGCATTTATTGTTATCTAGCACTTCAGTATTAAAAGCGGCATCTTTCATGGCCTCTCTTGATGCGATTAATGCATAAAGTGTGAAAGGATCATTTTTTCTGATCGTCTTTTTATCAAAATAGTCTTCGAGGTCAAAGTTTTTTAGCTCGCAGGCAAAATTAGTTTTGAATAGTGTAGTGTCGAATTTAGTGATCGGAGCTGAGCCACTCTTCCCGGCTATTAGGTTGTTCCAAAATTCATCAACTGTATTGCCAATGGGCGTAAGTGCGCCAAGTCCTGTTACTGCTACTCTTCTGACTTTCATAATTTATTAGTTTAAAGCGCTTCTCTCTGAAGGCCTGTGAATATTACAGATTTAATAGATGCTAATATATTTTCTCCTGTTACCCGATTCATTATTAATGAAGCCAGCAAAGACGTGATGATGGCATCACTTTTTTCTTCCAGATTTTCATTGAAAGAAAAACTACCATCGGCCAATCCGGCTTTAAGAATAATCCTGATCCAACTACGTATTTCAAAGCTTGCCGCTGTTAACTCCTTTTGCATTGACTCGGGTAAAGTTTTGTAAGAAGGCCCCAGCGATCCCATAAAGCAAATCAATTCTTTTTCATTAGCGCCTTCATAGGTAGCTATGAATTGCTCAAGCTGCCTGGTGGGGCTAGCCGTTTTCCATTCGCTTATGTGCTGAGCAAAGCGCAACCTTGTTCGGTTAATAATGGCTTTGCCGAGATCATGCTTAGCAGGAAAATGGTAATGAATGGCTGCATTTTTAATGTTCAATGCAGAAGAAATGTCTTTATAACTGAATGAATTATAGCCTCTGGAGCGTATTAATTGCTCTGCCAGGTCCATTATTTCAGTTTTTGTGTCCATTTGGAGCAAATATACTTACTAGTAAGTAAGTAAGCAAAAATCAAAGAATTGTTCTCCTTTGTCATTCTTGATTTTTATCAGTTTTGATCATGCTCCAAGTCATAAGAATTGATTAATAATGATGCTAATATGTATGACAATTAAAGAATCAAACTAAACACCACCGTCATGAAAAATTTAGTATATTATATAACACTCACAGGCATATCATTTCTGCTTGCCTGTAATGTGCCACCACCAGAGAACAATCAAGATGATCAGATAGAAAGTGACACAACAACAAAAGGAAATGTCACTTACATTGATACCAGTGATCCGCTAGATGTTGCCCTCATTACTGAAGGTAAAATCATTTTTGAGAAGCGATGTGATAATTGCCATCGAAGCGACTCTATCAAATTGGTTGGTCCGGGTTGGGCAGGCATTACAAATAGAAGAAGTCCTGAATGGATAATGAATATGATTCTGAATGTGGGCATTATGGTAGAACATGATTCTGTTGCTCATAAGCTGCTGGAGGAAAATGAAGTGAAAATGCCGGATCAGCATCTAGCGGTGGATAAAGCTAGGGCTGTGTTAGAATTTATGAGGGCCAACGATCTCAAGACGGTTGGCTCAAAAGATGAAGCAGACACAAAGAACTAGTTGGCTTTGTTGAAAGGCCCCTGGGCGAGGTAGTCGTTCAGGGGCTGGTTTTTTTGTGCGCCAACTACCATAATATCAATTCAACCAGTTAGATTGAATTCTATCAAAAAAAGGAGGTTAAAATCCTCCCTTTTTTGCTTTCTTTAGTCTTTTCTCTTCTTTCTTTTCCTTAGGACTTTTTAGAGCTTCCTTTTTAACACTTTTCTTGGCATCCTGCGATTTGGCCATGGCTTTGTTTTTTTAGTGATGTGGTTATCCAACAGGAAAAGTACATCATTTAAATTCAGTTTCTATTTATCTGTAGTCCAAGCATCAATTTATTTTTCACCAGGGTGATAGCGGCTTTCTGCTCTTTTCTCTACGTCTTCTTTGTAATATGCTACATCTTTAAACTGACAATCGGCATACCGCTGTGCCTGATCATCAAAGTGAGGAGAATCAGGGTCACCACTTTGGCCACCAGCCAGCATCGATTTGGCTTTAACCTTATCGCCAAATTCTACCACGGCTACGAAGCTGTTTCCTGATGTTCCATAAATACGCTTTGTGTTTTCATATGATCTGGCACCAAATGAAGCCAGTGCTCCCCAGCGGCCACTGGCCATGCCCACACCAATACTAGGTAAGCTATCATTAAAATCTTGCCTGATGTCACCGTTGATTCTCTGATATCGGTTAATCTCACCCCATGGCGTTTTCCAGCTACCAAAGTCTTCATTTAACTGATCTATTGTTTTTTGTAAAATTGCTAATCTTTCTTCTTCTGGTGATTCGCTACCAGCATAGTTTAGTCGTTCCATAAATGATAAACCATCAGAGAATTCTCCATCGCGGAGATAGTTGATGTTATAGAAGTGGGCTATCGACACTGGTATTGAAGATGTTGAAACCTTATAATCCCAGGCCTTAAGTTCGTCAAGCAGTTCCTGATTGTCATTGCTATTTTCTAAGGCTGTAATCAATCCTGGGATGGTGGCTTCAAAGGCCGGTATCCATGGATCATAGGCTAGCTTAATAAGACCATCAAGTGTGAGGTTGTTTGCCTCTTTCAATAATTTGATGGCATGTACACCTCTAAAATTTTCCTGATTGGCTGACATATAAACCGGATAGTCCTCAGCTTTTGGACTGTAATCTCCGGCACTTGTAAATGGTGTAGAGTTACAGTTTTGAATCCATCCTGTTTCTGGATTAATCACCACTATACTTTCATCCACCGTATGTAGTCGCTGCCAGTCTGTAGCAGGATTACTGCCATCCAAAGGCTCTAAGAAATTGAATGATGTATCTCTTTTAGGGATGAAATTTCCATGATAGTAAGCGATATTACCTTCAGCATCGGCATACACCGTATTGTTGGAAGAGTTTGTTCGGATATTCATCATCTCTCTGAATGACTTATGTCCATCCTGCTTTGTTCTGGTATAAGATTGTATCAATGCATTGACGGGATCCCACATCATAGCTGTGGACACCCATTTACCATCAATATTTCCTGTAACCGGGCCATGGTGCGTTCTGTACATGGTAAAATCCCTTTCTTTTACTTCTTCACCATCTTTATATTTTAATGTCACATCCAGGCTTTTTACAGGCCTGTTTTCTTTGCCATATTTATACAGATATCCATCTTCATTCTTAATTACAGTTTCCACATATTCATCCATCACATCTGTATAAGTGGAGGTGTGCATCCAGCCCGTTTTTTCATTAAATCCCTGATAAACAAAAAACTGCCCCCAGGTTACCGCTCCATAAGCGTTTAAACCTTCTTCGCTAACCACATGCACTTCACCTCTAAAGAAAAAGGAAGTATGTGGATTGATAAGTAACATAGCTTTGCCAGATGCCGTGTGCTCTCCAGCAATGGCTATTCCATTAGAACCTCTGGGTTCATTATCATCCAATCGCGTCAAACCGGGGTCCGCAGCTGCCACAGCATGGTCTAGGTTTTTTTCATATAACTCTTTGATGCCTTTGGTGGATACTCTTTCAATATCACCACCGATAGAGCCCTCACTGAAATACATTGGCATCCAAGGCTCAAATCGAGTTAATAATTTAGGTTTCACCTCAGGATGTGTATGAAGATAATAGTTTATGCCATCTGCAAAAGCATCACATAGTTCCTTGAGCCAGTCAGGACTGTTTTCATAATTGGCAATAGCCTCTTCTTCCGTCATGAAAAGTTTTGCTCTCAGGTCACTATAGATAGCTTCTTCGCCCTCAACTTCGGCCAGCCTTCCCGTAGCCCAGATGTAATTTTGCTCTACTCTGTTAAAGTCGTCTTCACATTGCGCATATAACAATCCAAAAACAGCATCAGCATCTGTTTTTCCATAAATGTGTGGTACGCCAAAGTCATCTCTGATGATTTCTACATTGGCGGCTTGTGCTTCCCACTTGCTTACTTCTGTGTTTTCGACTGGGGCATTGCATGCTACAAGTGCAATGAAGAGGAGTGAAAAAATTCTTCTCATGGTTTAGGTTCAATTAATTCAGAACCACAATTTAGTCAACTCCTGAGATTGTAAAAGGGGAATTATATGTGCGGTAGCTCATATGTTTAACGAACTGATCTAAATTTCCCTCTATAAAGAGGAGTTTCTTCCCCGGATTTATTCTGGGGTCTCTAGGTTTTGTGAGATGCCGGAACATGTCCGGCAAGAGCCTTAGAAGCAACCACCCCTGCTGCTCCAGGAGGAGAATTTTCCTGTATTATTAGTCTACAATTTTCAAGACAGACTGCCTTTCCCTATTTACAGTGAGCTGCGTTACATCAGGCCTTGAATAATGACCCGATGGATCGAAATTCTGCCTTTCTTCATACACCTTTTGAATATCAATGGATGCTGTAATCAGGCCTTCCTTATCTTTTACAGGTGCTATCACCCATTGTCCATCTGGTCCTGCAATGCAGGAGCCACCATTGGCAAGTATTTCAGGAGAATTTTCCAGAATCTTATCTAAATGAGGGGTATCTGCTGGAAAGTCAGAAATTCTCATTAGCGAAGAAACAGAAACGACAAAAGACCGGGATTCTTTAGCAATAAATCTGGTAATATCAATTGTGTTATGCTCTGAGCCCGGCCATACCGCTATATGCAGATTTTCGCCCATACCATATAAAGCTGTTCTCGCTAAAGGCATCCAATTCTCCCAGCAGTTGAGACCACCCACTGTAAAACCTTCCAGCGCATGCACCCTAAGTCCATGACCATCACCGGGAGACCATGTAAGGCGCTCTTCATAGGTGGGCTGCAGCTTTCTGTGTACAGATTGGATTACACCTTTTTTGCCGATGTAAACCAAAGAGCAATAAACGCTATGGCCACCTCTGTTTTGTGCTCTTTCAATGATGCCAAGATAGATGGCTATTGATTTTTCTTTGGCGATTTTACTTATCGCATCCAGGTCGCCTGACTCAATTTGAATGGAATTTTTGATATAGTGAGCATGTATTTCTTTCTGAATGCTGGATTCAAATTCAGCACCATTGGTCATTGCTAACCAGAAGGGATAGCCGGGAATTAGTCCCTCACCAAACACTACCAGATCGCACTTTTGATCGGCCGCTTCTGAGATGGAAGACATCACCTTATCTAATGTTTTTTGCTTATTCAACCACACTGGCGCTATCTGTGCCATGGCTATTTTAAGTGTACCACTCATTTTATTTTTTCTTTATGGGAACCCAAATCTCTTCTTCGGCTTCAGGGTGATTAGGCCCTTTATAGTCCCCGGTCATAATTTCAAAATGTGGCCTGTCATCTAGCTGGTAGCCAGACTGAGGCATCCATTGGCCATGAATATATTGTGCTGTTTGAGGAAATGCACGAGCAGGACCGTGATGAATAAATACGGCATAAAGTCCTGCCTCAATGGTTAATTTCTTCATTCCTTCAGGCACACTATCCAGGTCACTCACTTCCACAGCTGCCCACTTTTCAAACTGCGTCTGTGGCGTGAAATCTCTAAAGTCTAGGTCTTTCTCAAAAATCTCAACAGAATATAGATCTGTATTCAGCTTGTTTTTTATTGCTGATTCTTGTGCCCTAAATTTTGACCATAGAGAGAATGTTGCATTCTCTGCCAGGCTCGTAGTGATACAATGGCCAGCCATCAATTTACGTTCAATTTCTACTATTCTTGGTTGTTGCATTAGTGAGGTAAATACTTTTCAGGTAATGGGTGTTCAGCGGTTTCGGCCATCCAATAAATGTTAATAATCCAGTAGCGACTGCCATCATATAAGAGCTGGATGCTATTGATGCCTCTGGCAAATGGCTTTTCATCTTTCTCCGAACGGTAAGACTCATATGTGCTGAACACCTGCGTGATATTGCCAAAAGTGTCTACCTCCCGATGAATCTCTTTTTCGAAAAAACCATTTTGCTCAAGATAGGTACCTGAGGAATTTACATAGTCATCTGGTGACATGAACCTTGCCCCAATTATACCTTCCTGATTCTTTCCTGATGGAATTAGCTTGGCATCCGCATGAAATAAATATCTGAATAACTCCCAATCGCGTTTCACTCCTTTTTCACCAGAGATTACAGCATATAAATTATAGAGAGTGCTATCAAGGGACTGAACTTTTGAAAGATATTTTTCATCATTGGTTTGTGCCTCAGTTTTGCTTAGCATCAAGACTGACAGGCTTAATAGTAGGATAAACTTTTTCATGTGATGAAAATACAGGAAAAAATAATGGAATGTTTAACCGTTGATGGATTTGGTAGGTTTGTCAGCTTGTAGTCAGCTACTTAAACTTCATAAAGTTCCAGTGGCAGATCATCAGGATCAAAGAAGAATAGAAACTTCTTGCCGGTATATTCATCAACTCTGATCGGTTCGGCTTCTACTCCATTACTTTTCAAATGGGCAGCAACTTGATCAATATTATCAACTTCAAAGGCGAGATGTCTTAAACCTGTAGCTTCTGGTTGTGTTGGCCGTTGTGGAGGATTGGGAAATGAGAAAAGCTCAATGACATACTCTCCATTGAGTGCCAGATCAAGTTTATAAGAATTGCGCTCTTTCCTATAAACTTCCTGAATCACGGTTAACCCCAGAATGTCAGTATAAAAAGCCTTTGACTTCTCATAGTCAGAGCAGATGATGGCGATATGGTGGATTTTTTTGAGAATTCTTATTTATTAGCCAATGCCAAAGTCTCTTTAATAAAATCAGTTTTGGACAGCATATAATTGCCCCTGTCGTTCACATATTTATCAGCCAATTCCAGTTTCAATTTTTCATAAGCTTTCGCTCGATCTGGATTGGCAATAAGGTAGTCACGAAAATCCAGCTGATTCCACATGTAATTATCTTTTGGACACATATGTATGTGAAAGATCTGGCCGTTTTCTCCTTCTAAATTATAACCCTTGCCAAATGACATGTAGGCATCAATACCTTCTCTTTCAGGGACTTTGAAGTGAGTATATTCAAGTTCACTAAGCTTTGAAATAATGTCTTCATCAAACAACTTCTCCTTTTCAATTTCTATGATGATATCAATATAAGGCTTGGCTTTTATGTTAGGTATGGAAGTGCTACCAAAGTGCTCTATTCTCAACACATCGTCACCTAGCTTATCCAGAATGACTTCTTTTTCCAGCTTAAAAATCACTTTCCATTCAGGATTATGATCATATAATTTTACAGGGAATAGCGTATTCCAGTCCTCTTTGGTGAGGTCGTAGAGAGATTTTTTGCTTTCCATTTTTGAATAATGGCTATGAAAGTATTTTTAAGTATTCATTTTTTGATAAGCCAAAAAACGAATCAAAAAAGCTTTTGAAAATTTCTTGCGCACAGGGCTCCATCACACATCCGCTCGCCAAATTTTCATCTGCCCGCTTAAAAGAGCAGTCAGAGCCGTTTTAAGTTAAGGCGTTTATGCCTTTGGATTAGAAAATAGTTAAGCTTTCCTTGATATTAAGACCCACACCCTTCGCACTCGATCATCTGATCCATAGGCTTGGTGCCGTTCAATTTCATTTTAAGGTTGTGGATTTTGTCTTTGATGTCCATGTCCTGAAACATGTCGCCTGTAAGTTGTCCTTCTAGTGTGGTGATTTCTGCTTGGATGTCTTCTGCTGTCATGATTAAAAAATTAGGTGGTTGAAAAGTGAATATAAAAAAATGATACTATGACAACCGAAGAATTTCTGAAATAATTTCCTAAAACCGTCATTCCGGAATTTTTTATTAAAAAAATATCCGGAATCTCCTTCATCAACGCTACTGCAAATAGAAACGTAGTGAAGTGAGAAATCTCCCTCAGATTAAGGAGACTTCTCGCTTCGCTCGAAGTGACGTTATTCGCAAAACCTAGTCTTTTGGAAACAATGACTTATCAATATTCGGAATCACCTTCAAAGCATTCTTATAATAAAGCTTTTTAAGCACTTCATCATCTAAATCGAGACCGTACATTTTCCAGAAAGCATGATAACGCTTGTAGTATGGGAAGTACTCATCGGCAGTTTCCAGCACTCTGAAGTAGGTGTAATATTCCTCAGGGTTCCAGGCATCTTTGCCAAACATTACTCGGTCCTGGTACTTTGTCATAAAGGCCTTGGCCATTCTTGGCTGACGGCCAAGTTCTGCGATAACAGCACCTATCTCACCATACATATTCGGATAAGTGTCCATCAATTTGGCTAGGGTGGCAAGGTCATTTGCATACCAACCCAAGTGCGCATTGATAAATTTTGTGCCAGGGTGCTTTTTAAAGATATCGTGCTGTTCAGCAATGATAGTTTCCCATGGCGCTGGGTTGTCAGCATCGCGCTTTCTGCGTGGACGAACTTTAAGTTCTAACCATCTTTCATTCTGTTCGTCATGCTCATCCCAGAAAGGTTTAGGGTCAGCCGCATGGATGAGCACTGGTATGCCCAGCTCACCACATTTTGCCCATACTGGGTCAATTCTAGTGTCATTAATGGATATTCTTTCGCCATCAACTACAGCCATGGTCTGACTTTTATATATTTTCAGTCCGTTGGCGCCAAGTTTAACATCATTCTCTATTTGCTTAACTGTTTTCTCAGTCCAGCCTTCTTCATTAATAGTGCTTACATCAATATTGGTAAAAACAATAAATCGGTTGGCTGCTGTTTTATTCACATTATCTAGAGCGCCTTTCAAATGCTCGTCCGAACCTCTACCTCTGCCGCTCAGGTTAACCATTACAGCCATATTGAGCTTGTCCATTTCTGCTACCAGTTCGTTTAGGTTCTGCGTTGGCATAGAAAACTGATGATTATGCACATCAATAAAAGGATATTTAGCACTTTTTACTTCATGCTCAGGTACTACTAAGGTTGATGGTGGGTCATATTTTTCCCAGTCCATAATAGGCTCAGCAGATTCTTCCTGAGCTTTGCACTGAAATGCGAAAATTATCAATAATGAAAGTGATAGTAAATGTTTCAACATAGTGGTTTTAGTTAATTTATAGCTGATAGTAACGACCTCAATAACACCAAGGTTTTTAATTGTTGACGTTTAATATTACGGTACATCATCTGTATATTTGGCAAACGTCAATTTTATTTGACCCTAAATCTATAAAACCTATGAGAATCTTTGCCTTTGTTTTTTTACTAATATCAATAACAGGGTTTGGTCAGTCTGCCGCTGACCTCATTAAAACTGCAGATGATCATATTGAAAAGAATAAATTTAAGGAAGCCGTTGAGGTGCTCAACAAAGCTATAAGCACTGAGCCAAAAAACAAGGAGGCTTATAACAAAAGAGGCTATGCTAAGAATCAGCTTGGAGATTTTTACGGAGCGATAGGAGATTACAACTTTGCTTTAGAGATGGACTCCACATATGCCGAGGCGTTGAATAATCGTGGTGAGGCCAAGTTTAATCTGGGGGATGACTTTGGAGCCATTGAAGATTATGATAAGGCCATAAAGTTTGATGCCAAATTTGCCAGTGCTTATAATAACAGAGGGTTTGCTAAATACAATGTTGAAGATTTAGAAGGGGCCTATTTTGATTTCTCAAAGTCAATTGAGCTTGATCCACAGGATGCTGACAAATATTTTAATCGTGCGGTTGTAAAAGCTGAATTGGAGGAATATATCAGCGCTATTGACGATTATAACAAGTCTATTGAACTTGACCCTAGTAGCTCAGAAGTTTTTAATTATAGAGGCGTAGCTAAATACAATATTGGGCAAGTTGATGAATCAATAAAGGATTATGACAAAGCACTTAGCATAGACGCAGAAGATCCGATCATTTATGAAAACAGAGCTTTGGCAAAAAGTACGAATGAAGATTTTCAAGGTGCGCTGGAAGATTACACTAGGTCGATAGAGTTGTATGATGAAGACCCTGATACTTATAATTTAAGAGGAGTTATCTACTACAACCTTGAAGATTTTGATTCAGCTATTGAAGATTATAATCTGGCCATTGAGTTGGACCCATATAACCCTGTTTATTATGACAACAGGGCCTTGGCTAAAACAGCTAAGGAAGATTACAAAGGAGCGGTAAAGGACTATTCTTTTTCAATAGAGCTGTACCCACAAGACCCTGAGACTTTTCATCAAAGAGGCCTTTGTAAGATCAGTATGGGCGACAACTATGACGGCTGCCTTGACCTCAATACTGCATTAGAGCTAGGCTCTGAGGATGCGAAGGATTCAATCAAAGAGCACTGCAAGTAATTTAATCTGCTTTATAGAAGTTTATTTTTGCATACCTTATTAGAAGAGGATCACGCTCAAGAATAGTCTTCTTTTGAAGATCATTGAAGTTAACAGTATCTAAATCAACAGTTAGCGTATGCATACCACTTTTTAGCTTGCTAACATCTATGTAGTTGATAAAACCAACGGCATAACTTATTGGGTGTTTATAGTCCAGCCAGTCAAGGTTTTCTATTCGTTCATTATCGATGGCTACCCTAACAAATCGGTCAGCATATTTGGATTGCTGCCGCTCATTTAATTTGCTCCATCCCCCAGTATTTGTGGAGTCCTTAGAATATAAAAGGCCCATTTGTCCATGGGTGTTGGTAAAGAGCTTAATAAAGTTTCCGTCTATAACATCACTTTGAATAGTGGCAAATATCGGGTCATCATCTTTACGGAGCGATTCATAGTTCATCCTATTAACAGTAGTAAAGGCAGATTCGAGGTATTTTTCTTCTGCAAAGTCCTTTATTTTACCGTTGATGAACATATACCCACCAATTAACATAACAGCTAATATAGGGACCATATGTGCCTGCCATTTTGGTAGGTTAGAGATAATGGTGAGGCTTATCCTGTTATAAATGAATGAAAATGTAAGGTACCGAAATGCCACCGCTACATAATAATATGGTCTGGATGCCCAGGGCTCTCTTCTGAAAAAACCATTGGTAATGAAATCAACAAACATTATTAAAACCATAATGCAGTAGACAAACAATATAATAGAAGCAAATACTAAAAACCATGCATTGCCACTTCTAGTGGCTGGAACTAAAACCCACTCTACAAAACCTAACAGATAAAGTAATAGCATTCCTGCACTTAGGATCATCCCTGAAAGCATAAAAGAGATGGAATAGCTCATACTGGCAACCTTTTCAAGGCCTTTTATCGTCTTGTCCAGTGCTATATCATCTTCAAGCTCTTTGCGAAATTTACCCTTAAATTTTAGGTTATCGATATTTAAACTTTTAGGATAAATGTAGCTTAAACCAACGCTGGCGACCCAGATACCGCGGGCGATTATATGAATGCAATATCCTATCCTGAGCACCTTTAGAGCATTGATAAAAATGCCAAATACTCTGTAGATTAATCCACCTAACTCATAATGTTGATCCCTGTAGTTCTCTATCACCTCAGGCACCTGAAAGAGCATATAAAGTAGTAATGCAGAAATGAGCAACTCAGCTTCCCAGGAATTTATCTGGATTGCCTTGAGCCATTCAGGGATCTCATTTTCAGTTTTACTGGCGTCCTCTTTGTTGGTTTTCATGTTGGGGTGTTTTACTTAATCAGCTAAAAATAAGAGATATCCTTAATAAATGGGAGATACCATTCACGAAAATAAATTTACCATTCACTCCTGTTATTCTCAAAGTCACGATTTTATTCATATCCACTTCTGCCTTTCAATGTTCTAACATCAAACTTTAAAAACTTTAAAAACATGAAAAACAACAGAAAAACGAGTAACAGGTTTATTACCTACCTCTTCAGTATACTTTTAGTTGGTCTTATTGCTGTAGGCTGTAGCGATGATGACGACCCAGTGGCAGTACAACAAGATTTAGTAGAATTAGCCGTAGCTAGCGGATACAACACGTTAGCTGCTGCCTTAACAGAAGCTGAACTTGTAACTGCTTTGAAGGCAACAGGCCCTTTCACAGTTTTTGCACCTACGGATGCAGCTTTTGCTGCTGCCGGTATTACAGCCGATAATGTTGGTGATGTTGAGAATCTAGAATCAATTTTATTGTACCATGTAGTGAGTGGAGCAGTTCGTTCTTCTGATTTAACCACAGGTTCAGTAGCAACACTTAACGCAGAGACTATAGCTATTGATGCAGATAATTTAACTGTTAATGGAATAAGCATAGCAGAGCCATTTGATGTTGAAGCAAGCAATGGTATCATTCATACCATCGATGGCGTTTTAATTCCTGAAAGCGCTCAGCCAGAGCCAAATCCTACTATTGTGGAAGCAGCTACTGCAGCTGGTTTGACAACTTTATTAGATGCAGTAACCGCTGCTGATTTAGGTGCTACGCTTCTAGAAGCTGAAGCTATAACAGTATTTGCGCCAACTAATGATGCCTTTGGAGCTGCTTTGGAGGCTTATGGCGTTAGCAATCTTGATGAATTAGTGGCTGAATTGGGTGGATTAGATAACCTGGGTACAGTTTTAGGATTTCATGTTGTACCTGCAGTAGCTTTTGCCGAAGATCTTGCTGATGGTGAACAAATGTTTGAAACATTGGCTGGTCAGATGTTAACAGTAACTAAAACTAGTGCTGGGGTAACAGTAACTGATGCCAATGGAACGAGCTACAGTGTTGTTACTGCTGATGTAGCCATAGAAAATGGAGTTGTTCATGTTATTGATGGAGTGTTGCTTCCAGAACTTGCTTTACCAACCATAGTTGAAGCAGCTACTGCTGCAGAGTTAACTACATTGTTAGATGCAGTGACTGCTGCAGATTTAGGATCTACTTTATTAGATGCAGAAGCGATAACAGTATTTGCACCTACTAATGATGCATTTGGAAATGCGTTAGAAGCTTATGGTGTTAGTAATCTTAATCAACTTGTAGCAGAATTAGGTGGACTAGAAAACCTTGTATCTGTATTAGGATTCCACGTTGTACCAGCGATTGCTTTTTCACATGACCTAGCAGATGGCGATCAGATGTTTGAAACATTAGCAGGACAAATGCTAACAGTAAATAAATCAGCTGATGGAGTCACCGTAACTGATGCAAATGGTACTAGTTATAATGTAGCTGTGGCAGATGTAGCCATTGCGAATGGTGTGGTTCATGTTATTGATGGAGTATTATTGCCAGAAATTACTTTACCTAATATAGTTGATGCTGCCACAGATGCAGGCTTAACCACTCTACTTGATGCTGTTACAGCATTAAACTTAGGAGGAACTTTAACAGGAGCTGAAGCAATAACAGTATTTGCTCCAACGAACCAAGCTTTTGCAGATTTGTTAGAAGCTCAAGATGTAGCTGACCTTGATGGCTTGGTGGATAAATTAGGAGCTGAAGCTGTAACTGATGTCTTAACTTATCATGTTGTGCCAGCAGTTGCTTTCTCTCACGACTTGAGCGATGGTGATATGTTTGAAACGCTGGACGGAGAAATGCTAACTGTTAATGTTACTGAAAATGGAGTTACTGTGACAGATGTTAATGGGAATGTGTTTACTGTAACAGCTGCAGACGTTGCTATTGAGAACGGTGTAGTACACGTAATAGACGGAGTGCTATTACCAACACTATAATATTTATCTTTAATGGTCGGGGTACTTTTTATCCCGACCATTTTAAACTTTAATTATGTTTAAACATAGACTCAGATATTTATTTATACTTCTTCTAGGAGTCTATTCCTACATTAATATACTTTTCACTGAGGGTGATAGGCTTTTTGGTTTCACAATAAATCCTGTCCTTTTCTTTAGTATTCTGTTATTTTTGGTTGGATTAATTTGGGAGGGAAACCGCGTAATTCAGCATATTGTAAGATTCCCAAGATGGTCTGAGAAGGCACATCCTCTTATGATATATTTTGCCTTAAGTTTTATTATGGTTGTAGGCTATTCTGGCTTTACCTCTCTTGCTCTTAGCAAATATTTTAATGATCCAACTCATCTATACCTCACATTTAAATTATCCTTAGGCTTTACTTTTAGAGTAAATCTATTTTTGCATTCTATAAATGCTATTTTCTTTTTTGTCAACAGGTATAATCAATCACAGCTGTTAGCTGAAAAATTTCAAAAAGAGAGTGCTGAGGCTCAATTTAATGCTTTAAGGAGCCAGATCAACCCTCATTTTTTGTTTAATAGTTTCAATGTGCTTTCTTCTTTAGTTCATAAAGATGCAGCCACTGCTTCAAAATTTATAGACCAGCTGAGCATAGTTTATCGGTATGTTTTAAATCATGAACAAAATAAAATTGTACCACTAAAAGAGGAGCTGAGCTTTCTGGAGTCTTATGTTTATCTATTAAAAATTAGGTTTCAGGAGAATTTGACTATTGAAATAAACATTCCTGATGCCTTGAATAATACTCAGATAGCCCCCGCCACTTTGCAGCTTCTTATAGAGAATGCCATAAAACATAATGTGGTGTCTAAATCGAACCCACTTAACATAAATATTTTCAGTGATGATACTCATATCATCGTTCAGAACAGTATTTTAAGAAAGGAATTCAAGGAAGAGTCAACGAATATTGGCTTAGCAAATATTCGTAAGCGATATGAATACTTATGTGGAAAGGATGCCATCATAACAAACTCCAATGGGGTATTCAAAGTAAAAATTCCAATCATAAATGAACTATGAATGTTGTTATTGTTGAAGATGAGCAACTGGCAGTAGAAAGGTTAGAGCAATTGCTCAGGGATATTGACCCATCGATTCAGGTGCTAGCAAGCATTGATACTGTTAAAGAAGCAGCTGCATTTCTGTCAAGTCATAAAGAAAACATTGATCTTGTTTTTTTGGATATTCAATTGGCAGATGGTAAGAGCTTTGAAATTTTTACTAAAATCGATTACAATAAGGCAGTCATTTTTACCACGGCATATGACCAGTTCGCTATTCAGGCTTTCAAATTAAATAGCATAGATTACTTACTAAAGCCAATTTTATATGATGAATTGCAGGCAGCTATTAATAAATTTAAAGAGCTTAAAAGTTCGACAAATAATGCGTCTCCAATAAACCAACAGGTAATTATTGACTTAATAAGCGGTAAAAGTTCTTATAAGCAGCGGTTTCTTGTCAAAATGGGAACAAGAATCCAATACAGAAATACCACTGATATTTCCCTCTTTTATGCTGAAGATAAAATTTGTCATTTATATACTTCTGATGGCAAAAAATACTTAATCGATCATACCCTTGAGACGCTCGAAAATGATCTATTAGATCCCAAAATATTTTTTAGAGTAAGCAGGCAGGCGATTGTCAATATAAATGCCATTAAAGAGGCACGAACTGATTATAATCGCATGGAAATTTTGCTAAATATACCATTGGGTCATAATTTGGTAGTTAGTAGAAGTAGGGTTAAAGAATTTAAAGACTGGCTCAACGGCTAGTGTCAATTCTTGACCAAAACATGGATAGATATTTATGAAATTATTGGTTTTTGGGTTATCCCTTTATTTGATATCGCAGTCATTTCTTACCAATGCCCAGGAAAAAGGTGATATCAATGAGTTGAAACAAGAGATTCTTTCTATTCGAGCAGATGTAGAAAACATCACTTTAAATCTTGAAAAATCAAAGTCTAAATTTCAGAGAGGCATTTTTGTAGCCACTCTAGGCTATACCATTACGATTGTAGGAGGGTTGATGCTAGGCCGTGAAAATGATGAACTAGGTCAGGGTCTACTAGTAGCTGGTGGTGTAACAGGCGGAATAGGCACCTACATGCTTGTAGATGCCTTTAAATACCTGGGTAGAGTGAGGCTTACTACTAAGGAAAAGCCTATTTAGTCACCTCCACACCCTTCCAAAATGCTACATATCCTTTGATAGCTTTAGCCAAATCACTGGTTTCAGGATAATACCATGCAGCATCTTTGTTGGCCTCTCCATCAACGTCTACAGTGTAGTAAGAAGCGGTGCCTTTCCATGGGCAAACTGTATGCGTATCTGAGGATTTAAAATATTCCTTTTTAATAGTATCAGCAGGGAAATAATGATTTCCTTCAATAACTACAGTATCGTTACTTTCGGCTATAACGGTGCCATTCCAAATTGCCTTCATGTTTTTAATTTCATTTAATTAAACACAATAACACAGAACTCGTTAAATTTATTTGTCTTAACTCAGACAGTTTAAACAACTAGGTCAAAAAAATAACAACATTATGTTTAAAGTAGGGTTCATTCTGAATGGCAACAACCATCGGAAGAAAAAATTCTATAAGGAACTCTCTAAGGTCAGAAAAACATTAAAAGATGTAGAGTTCAATGTCATTGAAACCACCGCTCAGGGTCATGCCACTTCCTTAGCTTTTGAATTTGTAAATGAGGGTTATACGCACATCATTGGTGTAGGTGGGGACGGCACGCTTAATGAAGTAATTAATGGCATAATGAGGCACGAAAATCCGGAGGTAGTATTGGGTATTTTACCTTTTGGAACTGCCAATGATTTTGTGAAGAGTATTAAGTTACCAGCTAGCATGAAGGATATGTTTGAAGCTGTAATCCGGGAGAAATCTTCTAAAATAGATATTGGAGTTATTGATCTGGAGAGTAGAAGACATTATTTCCTGAATATTGCAGATATTGGTATTGGTGCTGAAGTGGTAAAAAGAGTAAACAAATCAACGAAGCTATTCGGATCAAACTTTACCTTTTTTGCCGCAATTGCCCGAACATTTTTAACCTACAAAAATCAGGATGTAAAGTGTCATACTAATGATTGGGATTATGAAGGCAAAACCAATTCGCTGGTAATGGCAAATGGTAAGTATTTTGGAAGTGGCATGTGTATAGCACCAAGAGCTGATATGCAGGATGGGCAATTTTCAGTGGTTATATCTGGGGATATCAGCATTAAGGATTACCTAAAAAACATTAAGAAGATTAAGCGCGGTGAAGAACTGTCTCACCCTAAGGTAGAATATAAAACTGCCAGTAAGCTGGAATTGTCATCGACAGAGAGTTGTGGTATTGAAGCCGATGGTGAATTTATAGGCTATATGCCTGCTTCAATATCTGTTGTTCCTAAAAAAATAAACCTCTTAACTGCTTGAGCTATGAGGTTTATTAGAATGTTTTCAATTGAGATTAATAAGTAAAGGGCAGCTCTACTATTACCTTATCCCAGCCAAGTCTCATAACACCTGCGCTGCTACCAGATTCGTCAAACTGAATACTAAAGTTTTCAATAACGTCTTTACCCTCTTTTGATTTTGCCATTACTCTGGCTACATCATTATCTTTATTGTATCTGTATGACCCCCAATAGTCTAAGTCTGAACTGAAAATAATAGTCCAGTCAGTTGCTGTGGGTATGGTGAAGATAGAGTAGGTACCAGCAGGTATTTTTGTGCCTCCGAAAGTGACATCCTGATATAGTTTTATCTCTGTAGCTTCATTCGCTCCAGTTCTCCATACCTTGTCATAGTCTACAAGCTTGCCGAAAATATCTCTGTCTTTTTTGGCGGGGCGGCTATAGGTTACTTTCATTATAGCCTTCTGGTCATCTTTACGGTCATGAGCAAAGTTATCAGGAAAATAGGCTACATCTAGTGGGCTTTTGTCTACACCGCGAAAAGATTGAGCAGATACTGAAACTGACGTGACTAAAATAAATGCTAGAACAAATGTTAGGTTTTTCATTTCTATTTAATTGGTTTTATGATAATTGAAGATAGTCTATAAATGATGATAATTGAAATTTTGGATTCCAAATGACATGGTTTGTCAACGGCCAGACAGGTTTATAATTTGTGGAGCAGAAACGTGCCCATTGACCTTTTTCCTTCCACCACCACTGACTTCCAAGGCTCTGAAAAAAACAGCTCTTCCTGAGCAAAAGTCACATCGATTTTAGAACCTTCTAACAGATAAGTAAATGAACCATTGTTCTTCGAATTCAGCCCAACATCGGTGGCCATTCTTATGAGCATAGTGCCTCCAGATTTCAATACGCGTGATAACTCCGACAGCATTAATTTGAACTCATTCTCATTGGTGGCGAAGTGTAGCACCGCCATGCAAATGACGCTGTCAAAGTAGCCATCTTTATAAGGTAGTTCGGTCAGGTTTTCTACCTGGAGCTGATCTATTGGAATTGTTTTATAAGTTATTCGGGCCATTTTTATAGCCATAGGGTTAATATCCACACCGTGTACCTCCATCCGATTATTGACAAAATATTGAAGGTTTCTCCCCTCCCCACACCCGGCATCTAGTATTCTTCTGGTGTTGTCAAATGTACCTTTTAGAATTTGATCAAGTAAGTAGATATCAACGTTGCCAACCAGATTATTTAACTCCTTCTGATGCATTTTTTAAAGCTTTTTTAAATTCTTTTTTTCCATGTTCAATTACTTCAGCCGCTCTATAGAATTCAAATGTTCCGCAGGTATTTCTTGAGATCTTTACAAGCACATCAGGTTGGTTCATTTCTAAAATATAATCTGATATCCTATCCTGCATAAGGTCAACTGAGTTGGCTACTAAATCAAAATAGCTCAATCTTTTAGTTTTAGATTCACGTGGAAAAAAGCTGTTCCATTTTTCTATCAGTTCTGAAAACCTGCCATTAGGCTTTTCTTCAACTTTTTTCAAAGTGCTTTTGATGTTGGCGTTGACATCAGAAACGACCAAAATATCATTATCGTGTCTTTTAACATGAGATATCGGGATAGGGTTATAGACTCCCCCATCTACCAATTCAATACCATCAATAAGGCTTGGTTTTAATACTGAAGGAATGGCAGCAGAGGCTCTCATGGCGGTAAATAATTCACCTTTGTTGAACACCACTTCCTTTTTTCCAACTATATCTGTTGCTATTATTGACATTGGAATATTGAGATCTTCAATATTTCTATCATCAATAAATTTTTTCATTTCATTAAAAACCTTCTCACCTCTTACAAAACCCTGGGTGCTTAAGGTGAAATCCATCAATTTAAAAACATCAACCCTGTCAAGGTTAGATACCCACTCTTTAAACTCTGAGAGCTTGCCAGCAGCATATACCCCACCAACTACTGCTCCCATTGAGCTTCCTGATATGGAGTCAATACTGTAGCCCTCTTCCAATAGCCCTTCTAT
>NZ_SMLV01000117.1 GCF_009711525.1 Fulvivirga lutimaris | reverse complement strand
CGCTTAGCGTCATAGTCAGAGTTTACTGCGCGTAAGCTTTCATCTAAAATTTTTATAAAGGTTTCCAGATTATCAGGCTTTTGGCGGAATTCAACAATCCATTCATGACCACCACGTTTTCCTTCTTCAAAGTAGATGGGAGCAGCAGTAAAATTGTCAATAACTGAATTGGTTTCTCTGCATGCCTTAGTTATTGCAGTTTCAGCATTTTCTATAATAAGCTCTTCACCAAAAGCATTTATAAAATGCTTTGTCCTGCCAGAAATCTTAATTCTATACGGGTCAGTTGAAGTAAACTTGACTGTGTCACCAATATTATACCTCCAAAGGCCTGCATTGGTGCTGATAATTAGCGCATAATTTTGACCTACTTTTACCTGATCTAATGAAAGTATAGTCGGGTATTCGTTATCCAGTTCCTCAAAAGGGATGAATTCATAAAAGATACCATAGTCAAGCATCAGCAATAATTCATCAGAGTCTGTCCGATCTTGAATACCAAAGAAACCTTCTGAGGCATTATAGGTTTCCATATACCTCATTTGATTGGTGGGTATCAGCTTTTTAAAGAGTTCTTGGTACGGTGTGAAGGCTACTGCACCATGAAAAAAGACTTCTAGGTTTGGCCAAACTTCCAGAATATTGGTCGTTCCTTTTATTTCCATTATTCTTTGAAGCAAAAGAATAGTCCATGTAGGGACACCTGAAAGGCTGGTCACATTTTCTTCAGCCGTGAGGCTGGCCATTTTTTCAATTTTCTCTTCCCATTTGTCCATCAGCGCTACCTCCAGACTTGGAGTCCTTATGAACTGGGCCCATAAAGGAAGGTTTTTCATAATTACAGCTGATACATCACCATAATAAGAATTCTCATTAGGGTTAAATTCATTGATCTGATGACTACCTCCTATCGCCAGCCCCTTTCCGGTAAACATTTTGGCCTCAGGGTAATTGTTGACATAAATAGAAATCAAATCTTTGCCACCTTTGAAGTGACAGTCTTCCAATGTTTCTGGAGAAACAGGTATAAACTTGCTTCTTGCATTTGTAGTACCACTGGACCTTGCAAACCAGGTGATTTCTGAAGGCCATAGTAAGTTCTGCTCTCCGCGCATTAAACGCTCTATATAAGGAAAAAGCTCTTCGTAAGACTGTACAGGCACCCTGCTTTTATAGTCTTCATGAGAGTTAATGCTTTTGAAATCGTACTTCTTACCAAACTCCGTTTGCCTGGCTTGTTCAATTAGTTTTTTGAATATTTCTCCTTGTACGTCATGCGGATACTTAATAAAAAGCTCGATATCATGTATCCGCTTTTTCATAACCCAAGTAAGTATGGAATTGAATATATCCACTGATTAGTTTTAGATGCCTAAACTGTTAAATTATGAAAAAAAGGAAAACTATTAGCCTATGGCCAATTAGATTTTCCGCTTTAATTCGAAGGACTGACCGAGATAAACTCTCCTCACTTGTTCATCAGCTGCAAGTTCCTCTGCAGAGCCCGATTTAAGCAGCTTTCCTTCGAACATGAGGTATGCTCTATCAGTAATGGAAAGGGTTTCATTTACATTATGGTCAGTAATTAGGATGCCTATATTTTTTGTCTTGAGCTTAGCTACAATCGTTTGGATTTCTTCAACAGCAATTGGGTCAACACCTGCAAAGGGTTCATCTAAAAGCACGAAATTTGGATCTACCGCCAGAGCTCTTGCTATCTCTGTTCTTCGTCTTTCACCACCAGAAAGCACCATACCAAGGTTTTTTCTAACATGCGTTAAAGAAAACTCTTCAAGTAAAGCTTCCATTTTCTCTTTTTGCTCTTTTTTTGGAATCTTTCGCATTTCCAGCACTGCCATGATATTTTCTTCTACTGTCAGCTTTCTGAAAACCGAAGCTTCCTGAGCCAGATAACCGATGCCTAGCTTGGCACGTCTGTACATCGGCAGGTCAGTAATATTTTCGCCATCAAGAAATATCTCGCCTTCATTAGGTTTAATTAACCCCACTATCATGTAGAATGTAGTTGTTTTTCCTGCACCGTTAGGCCCCAGTAGTCCAACTATTTCTCCTTGTTCCACCTG
>NZ_SMLV01000314.1 GCF_009711525.1 Fulvivirga lutimaris | reverse complement strand
ATACTAAGTGATAATGTTACAAATTTTTGCATCACAATTTCACAACATTCAGCAATATAATATAATAAAAACTTATTATTATATTATTATCAAAAAAAAAGGGAGCACCAAGCTCCCTTTCTATCAATTCTATTAACTTTTAAAGTGTACGTTTTCTCTCTCGCTCTTCGTAACTCTCTACAACGTCACCAACTTTTATGTCATTGAAGTTTTTAATACTCAAACCGCATTCGTAGCCGTTTTTCACTTCAGATACATCATCTTTGAATCTCTTCAACTGACCCATTTCACCCGAGTAGATAACAATACCCTCTCTAATCAAACGGATAGGGTTGTTTCTCTTAACATATCCCTCGGTCACCATACAACCTGCTACTGTTCCTACCTTCGTGATCTTAAAGACCTCTCTAACTTCAACATTACCTACAATTACCTCTTCAACTTCTGGGTCAAGCATACCTTCCATGGCATCTTTAACATCATTGATGGCATCGTAAATAATGGAGTAAAGTCTAATTTCAATCTCTTCGTTCTCGGCAATCTTCTTAGCTGATCCTGACGGTCTCACCTGGAAACCAACTATTACAGCATCTGAAGCAGACGCTAACAAGACATCAGACTCAGAAATCTGTCCAACACCCTTGTGTATGATATTAACCTGTACTTCTTCGGTACTTAATTTCAATAATGAATCAGAAAGTGCTTCTATTGAACCATCCACGTCACCTTTAATGATAACATTAAGTTCCTTAAATGAACCAATGGCCAATCTACGTCCAATCTCATCAAGCGTAATATGCTTCTTAGTTCTGATACTTTGCTCACGTAGAATCTGCTCTCTCTTAGTTGCAATTTCTCTGGCTTCCCGATCAGAATCCATGACATTGAATTTATCACCAGCCTGCGGAGCTCCATCTAAGCCTAAAACAAGAACCGGAGTTGATGGTTCAACATCCTTTTTAGGCTTACCAATATGGTCGAACATTGCTTTTACTCTACCATAATATGCACCAGCCAAAATAATATCTCCCACCTTAAGTGTTCCACTTTGAACAAGTAGTGTAGCTACATATCCACGACCTTTGTCAAGAGATGCTTCCACTACAGTTCCTGAAGCTTTCTTAGTATAGTTGGCCTTCAATTCTAAAAGCTCTGCTTCCAGCAATACTTTCTCCAATAGCTCTTCAATACCTTCACCTGTCTTAGCAGAAACTGCCTGGCACTGGTATTTTCCACCCCAGTCTTCAACCAAGATATTAATTGCTGAAAGTGATTCTTTCACCTTATCTGGGTTAGCACCTGGTTTATCAATTTTATTAATCGCTATTACAATAGGCACACCAGCTACTTGAGCATGATTAATTGCCTCCTTGGTTTGTGGCATAACATCATCATCTGCTGCTACCACAATAATTACAATATCAGTAACCTTAGCACCACGAGCACGCATCGCTGTAAAGGCTTCGTGACCTGGTGTATCTAAGAATGCTACTTTCTGACCGCTTTCAGTCATTACATCATATGCCCCAATGTGCTGCGTAATACCTCCCGCCTCACCAGCAGTTACCTTTGAATTTCTTATATAATCAAGCAAAGAAGTCTTACCATGGTCAACGTGACCCATGATGGTAACGATAGGGGCTCTATCCTTTAAGTTTTCCGCATTATCCTCTTCTTCAACTACATCAGTTTCATCATCCGCAGTTGTGAATTCAACACTATAATCAAACTCATCAGCAATAACGGTGATAGACTCAGCATCAAGTCTCTGATTGATAGAAACAAACATACCTAAGCTCAGGCACGTTGATATCACATCATTAACAGACACATTCATTAATGACGCTAAGTCATTAGCAGAAATAAATTCTGTTACTTTCAGCGTTTTAGAATCCTCTGCCTCCTGAAGCATTTGCTCTTCTTTGGCATCAGCAATTGCAGATCTTTTTTCACGTCTATATTTCGCGCCACCTTTTTTCTTATTACCACTTAATTTGGCAAGGGTAGCTTTAATTTGATCCTGAATTTCCTTTTCAGAAGGTTCTTCCTTTTCAACACGCTTTCTAGTATCCTGAGGTTTTCTTCTATCTCCTCCTTGATTTCTTGAATCGGGACGAGAAGTCTGAACTCTCTTACGCGGTCGTTTTTTCTTCTCAGCTTTCCTGTCATCAGATGATGCAACAGGCTTACTCTTTTTATCTCTTTCTTTCGGTAGTTCAATCTTACCTACCACTTTCAGACCCTTAAGCTTATCAGCTCTTGCTTCAATAACTTTATTTTCTTCCTTAACTTCTGGAGTTTCAACTTTAGGTGGAGCAACAGGGGCTGGAGCTGGAGGAGTTTCTTTTGGCTCTTCCTTTTTCTCCACTTTCTCCTCAGCCTTTTCTTCAGCTTTTGGAGCCACAGGCTCTTCCTTTTTCTTTTCCTCAGCTTTAGGCGCTACGGGCTCTTCTTTCTTTTCTTCAGCTTTAGGTGCTGCAGGCTCTTCTTTCTTTTCTGATTTTTTACCTAAATCAATTTTACCAAGAACCTTAATTCCCTGAAGTTTTGGCTTTTCACTTTCAACCCTTTGCGGTTTGTCTTCAGCCTTTTCTTCAGTTTTTACTTTATCGGCAGATAAATTTTTAATTAAAACTTCTTCATCCTCCTCTTTCTTCGGTGTCTTCGCTGGCTCAGACTCTTGTGTAGCCTCAGTATGCTTAATACCTATAGAAAGACCAGAAGCTTCTTCTTTCTCTGAAGCTGAGTCAGCAAACTCTTTAGAGAGCATACCAAACTGTTCTCCGGTAATTTTACCGTTAGGACTGCTCTCAACTTCAAAGCCTTTTTCGGCTAAAAAATCAACAATAGTAGATAGACCAACATTGAGTTTTCTTGCCACCTGGCTAAGCCTCATGGTTTTTTCATCTGCCATATTCAAATATCTCGTTTTTTTGTTAGTTTAAAAAATAAGCCTATTCGAACTCCTGTTTCAATATTCTTAAAACATTATCGATAGTCTCTTCTTCTAAATCTGTTCTTCTTTCTAATTCTTCTTTTGTAAGAGTCAATACACTCTTAGCAGTATCTAGACCAATTCTCTTCAATTCGTCTATAACCCAGCTTTCAATTTCATCTCCAAACTCGTCAAGATCCACATCTTCCTCGTCATACTCTCCAAGCTCTCTAAACACGTCAATCTCCTTACCAACCAATCGGCTAGCAAGTTTGATGTTCTGACCCCCTTTACCAATAGCCAATGACACCTGATCAGGCTTTAAGAAAACAGAAACTCTGTCTTCATCTTCAGCAATTTTAATACTGCTGATCTTAGCAGGACTCAACGCTCTGGTAATATATAGATCCATGTTATCAGTAAAGTTGATAACATCAATGTTCTCATTTTGAAGCTCACGCACGATACTGTGGATTCTAGATCCTTTCATACCAACACATGCACCAACAGGATCAATTCTGTCATCGTAAGACTCAACAGCCACTTTTGCTCTTTCACCTGGCTCTCTCACAACCTTTTTAATTGTGATTAAACCATCATAGACTTCAGGTACTTCACTTTCAAAAAGTCTCTCAAGGAATATGGGGCTAGTTCTTGAAAGAATAATCTTAGGGCTTCCATTAAACATGTCAACGCGGTCAACGATAGCTCTAACCTGATCTCCTTTTCTGAATCTATCCTTATGAATTTGCTCATTTTTAGGAATTGAGATTTCATTTCCTTCAGCATCGATCAAAAGAACCTCTCTACTTAATATCTGATAAACCTCTCCAGTGATAATCTCACCAACCAGATCCTTATATTTCTCAAATAAAATATCTTTTTCAAGATCCTTCACCCTTTGAATCAATGTCTGACGAGCCGTCATGACCGCTCTTCTTCCAAAATCTTCTAAGGTAATCTCTTCAGCAACCTCTTCGCCAATTTCAAAATCCGGCTCAATTTTTTGTGCTTCAGAAAGACTTATTTTATCATGATCCCATATATCTTCAGAATTGTCATCAACAATTTCTCTAAACCTCCAGATCTCAAGGTCGCCCTTATCAGCATTGATGATGATGTCGAAATTCTCATCAGTTTCAAACTTTCTCTTGATCATCGTTCTGAAAACATCTTCCAGAATTCTGATCATCGTTGGTCTGTCAATGTTTTTCTGTTTCGCAAAATCTGCAAAAGACTCGATTAATACAGAAGCATTCATTTTATATTTATTAGTTAATTATTTAAATGAAACCTGAACAATAGTTTTTTTAACATCCTCTAAAGACAGCTCCATTGGTTCAAAAGTGATTTTCTTACCTTTTTTCACCTCTTTATCCAACAACATCACTGACTCAGATATCTCTTTAAGCACACCTTTTATTTCCTTACCTTCATTGGTATAAACCTTAACACTCCTACCAATATTTTTTAGATACTGACGCTGTGATGAAAGTGGAAAATCAACTCCTGGAGAAGAAACTTCAAGAGTATATTTAGCCTCCATTATTTCATTTTCTTCCAGTTCATGACCGATGGCTCTGCTTAAAGACACGCAATCATCAATGGTTACACCATTATCCCCGTCAAGCAACACCAAAATTCTTGAAGGCCCTTTTTCTGCAGATACTATTACATCAACAATAAAGTGTTCATTGTTAGTGAGAAAGCCCTCCGCCATTTGCCTTATGCCTGACTGTAAATTTTTCAAATTCTTAATATAAAAAGAGGGGACTCGGTGTCCCCTCAGAAACTTATTATATTTACGGTGCAAATCTAAATCAATTTTATTTGCTTTACAAACAATGTATTACGATAACATGGCCTAGAGCCGCAAAATCACAACTTTCAACACCAAATGATGATCAAACAACTAATAATGGGGATAACTGTCATATCTATTTTAGCTATATCATGCGATAGTAGTAAGAAAACTACAACAGAAGATAAGGCAACCGAAAATGTGAAGGCAGTAAAAGCACCAAGTTTTAATGCTGATTCGGCCTATACATTTGTAAAAAAGCAGGTTGATTTCGGCCCGAGGGTGCCAAGTACCAGACCGCATATAGACGCTGGAGATTATCTTGTTGAAAAGCTCAAGTCTTACAATTGGAAAGTGACAGAACAGACATTTGATGCAACGTCATTTGACTACAAGCCCATGGCGCTAAGAAATATTATTGCAAGCTATAACCCCCACATTAAAACAAAGCGAATATTGCTAGCTGCTCACTGGGACAGTCGCCCGTTTGCTGACAAGGATTCGGAAAGAAAAGATGAAGCTATACTTGGGGCCAATGATGGAGCAAGTGGAGTTGGTGTATTATTAGAAATAGCCAGACTTCTTTCTCAAAGTGATTCATTAGCAATTGGAGTAGACATTATATTTTTTGATGGTGAAGACTGGGGCAACGACAGCTCAAATCAGAAGTACACACCTGTAAGAGATGGCTGGGAGGACTGGTGGTGTATGGGCTCTCAATATTGGTCTAAAAACAAACATGAGAGAAGGTATTCTGCCTTTTATGGGATACTGCTAGATATGGTTGGTGGCAAGAATGCTAAATTCTTCGTAGAAGGTCACTCCAATGATTATGCTCCTTCTATTGTAGATAAGGTATGGGGGCAAGCTTCTAAACTTGGTTATGATCGATACTTTATCAGAAAGCAAGGGGGAACAATAACTGATGATCATTACTTTGTAAATGAGTATGCTAAAATTCCTATGATTGATATTATTCCTATGAATCCTGAAGATGGATCATTTGGTGAATTTCATCATACACATAGGGACAATATGGATATTATAAGCAAGGAAACGCTTCAGGCCGTTGGACAGACAGTTATTACTGTCCTATACAATGAAAAGCCATAAAAAACAGCACTAACAAAAAATGCCGCTATACCGCGGCATTTTTTATCGTAATCATCAAATCAACTACGCTTCAATCGGCTCCGTTTCTTGAGTGTATTCATCCAAAGGAAGACAGCTGCAAATTAAGTTTCTATCACCATAAGCACTATCAATTCTTCCTACCGTTGGCCAGAACTTGTTAGCCGCTATATATGATAATGGATAGGCGGCCTTTTCTCTACTATAAGGCTTGTCCCATTCAGTGGCAGTAATTACAGCAGCTGTATGTGGTGCATTTTTCAATACATTATTATCCTTATCAGCAAGCCCATTTTCTATCTCTTTGATCTCATTTCTGATCTCAATCATGGCAGAACAGAACCTATCCAATTCGTGAATATTTTCACTCTCCGTAGGTTCAATCATCATGGTGCCAGCTACTGGGAATGATACCGTTGGAGCATGGAAACCATAGTCCATCAATCTCTTGGCCATATCCTCCACTTCAACACCAAACTTCTTATACTCACGGCAATCAATAATCATTTCGTGTGCTGCACGTCCATTCTTACCCGTATAAAGTACATCATAATGCCCAGACAATTTCTCTTTGATGTAGTTAGCATTAAGAATTGCTAATTGAGTTGCTCTCTTCAATCCATTTCTACCCATCATTGCGATATAGGCATAAGATATTGTCAAGATGCTAGCGCTTCCATAAGGAGCTGCTGAAATGGCAGAAATAGCCTCTTCTCCACCGGCTTTAACCAATGGGTTACCTGGTAAGAATGGTGCTAGCTGTTTCGCCACACCAATAGGGCCCATTCCAGGACCACCACCACCGTGAGGAATACAGAATGTCTTGTGAAGATTTAAGTGACAAACATCTGCTCCAATATTTGCCGGACTTGTCAACCCAACTTGCGCATTCATATTTGCACCATCCATATAAACCTGGCCACCACAATCATGGATAACCTGGCACATCTCTTTGATACTTTCCTCAAACACACCATGTGTAGAAGGGTAAGTAACCATAAATGCACTTAAATTGTCTTTATGCTCAGCAGCTTTTGCCTTAAGATCATCAAGATCAATATTTCCTTTCTCGTCACATTTTACAATTACTACTTTCATACCCGCCATAACAGCACTTGCAGGATTAGTTCCGTGCGCTGATGAAGGAATTAAAGTGATGTTTCTATGCGCATCACCTCTACTCTCATGGTATGCTCTAATAACCATCAAGCCAGCATATTCACCTTGAGCACCACTATTCGGCTGTAAAGACATAGCATGGAAACCTGTGATCTCACATAACCACTCTTCAAGATCTTTGAAAAGTTCATTATATCCTTCCACCTGATTTTGCGGAGCAAATGGATGAAGTCTGCCAAATTCTGGCCAAGTAACCGGAATCATTTCAGCAGTAGCATTTAGCTTCATTGTACATGATCCTAATGAAATCATGCTGTGCACCAATGAAAGATCTTTGTTCTCAAGTCTTTTTATATAACGAAGCATCTCATGCTCTGCATGGAATTGATTAAACACTTCATGCTCCAGATAGCTGGTTTTTCTAACCAGCTCTGACGGCCAATTAATAGCCAAATCTTCAGACGATTTTTCAAAATCAAATCCTTTACCACCAAGAATATCAACAATAGCTTTGATGTCTTCTATTCTAGTAGTTTCATCAAGAGCAATACCAATATGATTTGTATCGAAATATCTGAAATTTATTCCTTGAGCCTCTGCCTTTGTCTTAACAGTAGCTTTATCATCAACTGCTACTTTAAGCGTATCGAAGAAATTGTCATTTTCTTGTTTCAATCCAGCAGCATCTAGCGCCTTATTTAGCAACTGTGCCAGTCCATGAATGCGTGAAGCAATCTTTTTCAATCCTTTTGGTCCGTGGTAAACAGCATACATACCTGCCATAACTGCCAATAGTACCTGAGCTGTACAAATATTTGAAGTAGCCTTTTCTCTTCTGATATGCTGCTCTCTTGTCTGTAATGCCATTCTGTAGGCATTGTTACCCTGTGCGTCTAAAGAAGCACCTATAATTCTTCCTGGAATCTGTCTTTTAAAATCCTCTTTGGTAGCAAAGAATGCCGCATGCGGACCTCCATACCCCATAGGAACACCAAATCTCTGGCTTGTGCCAACAACAACATCAGCGCCCATTTCTCCTGGAGACTTTAACAACAATAAGCTCATCAAATCAGTAGCTACCGAAACAAACACATTGTTTTCTTTAGCTGAAGCAATAAAATCAGAATGATTTATTACAGCTCCATCATTGTTTGGGTATTGACAAAGTACACCATATAAACTCTCATCAGTAAGGTCTAAGGTTGTTAGGTCGCCTATAACTAGTTCTATTCCAACTGGAATAGCTCTGGTTTTAAGTATGTCTAAAGTCTGTGGGAATGTATGTTGATCAACAAAGAATTTATTAGCATTCTTCTTGGCTCCTTTTCTTGCACCTGCAAGCATGGTCATAGCCTCTGCCGCAGCTGTTCCTTCATCAAGTAATGAAGCATTGGCTATCTCCATTCCAGTTAGGTCTATAACCATAGTCTGGAAATTGATTAAAGCCTCTAGTCTACCCTGAGCTATTTCAGCCTGATAAGGAGTGTAAGCCGTATACCATCCTGGATTCTCAAGTATATTTCTGAGGATAACTCCTGGTGTTACCGTATCATAATAACCGGTACCTATATATGACTTAAATATTTTGTTTTTAGAAGCTAACGCTTTAAAATCATTCAAAAACTGATATTCACTTTTAGCCAAAGGCAAATCCATTTCCTTTTCTAATTGAATAGACTTAGGTATAGTCTCATCAATAAGATGGTCGAGCGAATCGGCTTTAATAAATTTTAACATATCAGCCACCTGATTGTCATCAGGGCCATTATGCCTGGTATCGAACCTTTCTTTGTAAGTGATATCTAGTTTCATATAGCTTAAATTAAGACCCCCTTTTTGGGACTGCAAAGTTATAATTTATTTGCCATAAAAATTGTTCAGGATTCTAATAAAAAACCAATATCGACCTGTCTGTCTTAAATAATGCCGCTTGTCAAATTCTTAAGCAGTTTTGAACATCACAAAACCAATATTCTATAATTTTGGGTCTTATGACTAAACCAAATAATATGAAAAAGATACTAATGTCTTGCTCTTTAATGCTTGCACTTTCTGTAAGCGTTTTTGCTCAGGATGGCCAGGAAGCTAAGGAGTATGCTAATAGCATCACAAATGATGATCTATATGCACATCTATCAGTGATAGCATCTGATGCGATGCAGGGACGTGAAACGGGTAAAGCTGGACAAAAAATGGCAGCCGCATATATTGCAGCACAATTTCAAAAGTTAGGATTAAATGGCCCTGTTAAAGACGGTGACAACGAAGGATTTTTCCAGGAAGTAGTACTCTACACTTCTAAGCCAGGAGAAATTTATATCAAAAGTGGGAAAGACAAAATAAGCAATGATTACGCAAGTCTAATTTATTATGGCAATGGGCAAACTTCAGGTGAACTTAATGAAGAAATTGTTTTTGCAGGAGCCGGCACCGAAGATGCATTTTCAGGCCTTGATGTAAAAGGAAAAGGTGTTTTGGTTGTTGTAAATAATACAAGAGCGTGGAGAGGACCAGCTCAAATTGCAAAAGAAAAAGGTGCTACCCATTTATATGCTATCAATACAAAATCTGACGAGGAATTCGATAGTTATGGAGAGCGAATGGAGCATTACTTAAGTGGAGGGCGACTGTCTGTTAAGAAACCTGAAGCAGGAACAGATGGTGTTTTCTTTCTAAAGCCTTCGGTTGCAGCAAACCTGATGGGATCTGACATTGAAACCATTAGAGCTATTGTGAAAGGCGAATCGAAAAAGAAAATAAAAAATGTCAAGGTGAGTATTAAAGTAGGGTTTGATGTTGAGACTGTTAGCTCAGAAAATGTACTAGGCTACTTAGAAGGAACTGATAAAAAAGATGAATTGGTTGTAGTGACTGCCCATTATGATCATGTTGGCATGAGCGATGGCCAGATTTATAATGGTGCAGATGATGACGGATCTGGAACAGTTGCAGTACTTGAACTAGCAGAAGCTTTTGTTAAAGCAAAAGCTGATGGCAAGGGACCAAGAAGAAGCATGTTATTTATGACTGTGACTGGTGAAGAAAAAGGTCTTTTGGGCTCTGAGTATTATGCTGCCAATCCTGTATTTCCTCTTGAAAATACTGTGGTTGATTTAAATATTGATATGATCGGAAGAGTTGACCCTGAGCACAAGGATAATCCTGAATACGTTTATTTAGTAGGTTCTAACCGTCTATCAACTGAGCTTCATGATATCAGTGAAAAAGTAAATGATACATTCTCAAACCTTGATCTAGACTATACCTATAATGATGAGAGTCATCCAGACAGAATATATTATAGATCAGATCACTGGAACTTCGCCAAAAATAATGTACCTATCATTTTCTATTTTAATGGTGTACATGAAGACTACCATAAACCAACTGATACTGTTGATAAAATCAACTTTGATATGCTCAGAAAAAGGGCTGAACTAGTTTTCTATACAGCTTGGGTACTGGCAAACCGAGATCAAAGAATTGTAGTTGACAAAATACAAGATCAAACTGTTGGTAGTAATTAAATACTAAAGAAACATTATCTAAACCCATTGGTGCATACCAATGGGTTTTTTTATCTTCAAAATATGAATATAGTTATCCTTGATGGACACACTCTAAACCCTAATGATTTATCATGGGAGCCCTTTAAAACTTTTGGTCAAGTTACTGTATATGACAGAACACCAACAGAAAAACTGATCGGGAGGTCGAAAGATGCAGAAGTGTTACTTATAAATAAGATAAAGCTTGGTAAAACTGAATTGGATCAACTTCCAAAGCTTAAATATATTGGCTTATGTGCTACTGGAACGGACAATGTCGATCTTTTAGAAACCAATAACAGGAATATTGCTGTTACCAATATTCCAGCATATGGAACCCCATCTGTTGCTCAACATACCTTTGCGTTATTGTTAGAGCTTACGAATAGAGTTGGCATTCATAATAAAAGTGTGCAGGAGCTGGAATGGGTGCGCAGCAAAGATTTTAGCTATTTTAAGAAACCTCTGGTTGAGCTTTATGACAAAACAATTGGGTTAATTGGATATGGCGCTATTGGAAAGGAAGTTGCAAAAATAGCTACTGCCTTCGGCATGAATGTTTTGATCTATTCTCGACATGCCGATTCAGTAGAACATGGAAAGCTTGTAGATTTGCAAGAGCTTTTTGAGACCTCTGATATTGTTTCACTTCACACATCATTAACGGAAGACACAAAAGGCCTAATTAATAAAGCATTGCTTAGAAAAATGAAAAACACTGCCTTTCTTATTAACACGAGCAGAGGCGCTATTATCAATGAATCAGATTTAGCTGATCGCTTAAACAATAATAAAATAGCTGGAGCCGCACTTGACGTATTGTCTACAGAGCCTCCATCAGCAGATAACCCCATGCTAACAGCCAAGAACTGTATTATAACTCCTCACATCTCATGGATTAGCAAAGAAGCCAGGCAGAGATTAATTGATATCGCTTACAACAACTTGAAAGCGTATTTAAATCAAAATTCTGTAAATAGGGTTTAGGCCTTAAAATCAGATCGGCACATTCACATGGCGTTCTGCATGATATGAAGAACGAACCAACGGTCCTGACTCTACATATTTCAGTCCCCTTTTTAAGCCTTCTTCCTTATAAGCCTCAAATTGATCTGGATGAATAAACTCTGCTACCTCAAGGTGCATTTTGGTTGGTTGTAGGTACTGCCCAAGTGTTAAGATATCTAAACCATTAGTAACTAAATCATCCATTGCCTTGTGCACTTCATCTATAGTTTCACCTACACCAAGCATTATACCTGATTTGGTTCTTTTATTGGCTTCTTTGGTTTTCTTGATTTGCTCAAGGCTTCGAGCATACTTGGCCTGAGGTCTAACTCTTCTATAAAGTCTTTCTACAGTCTCCATGTTGTGAGACACAACTTCCTGTCCCCCTTCAATCATTCTATATAAAGCATCCCAGTTACCTTTAACATCAGGAATTAATGTTTCTATGGTAGTCTCTGGGCATAAATCTTTAGTTTGAACCACCGTCTGATACCAGATTTCAGCTCCTCTGTCTTTTAGTTCATCACGATTTACCGAGGTAATTACTGCATGCTTCACACCCATGAGCTTGATAGCTTCTGCTACCCTTGCAGGTTCTTCGGCATCATATTCTGGCGGACGGCCAGTAGCAACTGCACAGAAAGTACAACTTCGCGTACATACATTACCTAATATCATGAAGGTTGCAGTTCCTGCACCCCAGCACTCGCCCATATTTGGGCAATTACCACTTTCACAAATAGTATGTAATTTATAATTATCTACCAGTTTCCTGACCTTAGCATACTCTTTACCAATAGGTAACTTAACTCTTAACCAGTCAGGCTTTCTCTTCTTTTCTTCTTTTGAAACTACAGGTAGCTCTATCATTATCTGATCTCCTTATTGATGTGCAAAATTAAGAATATAGACTTGGAAATGTACAAGAGGTGATTGATTATCTCCTCGTACCATAAAAAATTGTGATATAAGCTGTTGGATAAATAGCTTTATTCTCTGCTCCGGCAAGCAACTTAATATCTTCGGTATAGGCATCTACAAGTGCACCAATCTCAAAGCCCGTTACATTACTTTTAATGGTACCCAACTCAAAGCTTAGACCGGCTTTTAAATTGGCCCCTAACTTCAAATTGGATTCATAAACTCCCTGAAATAGATACCCCGTGCCCAATATCTTATTAATTGTGTGATCAGGATTATTTGGGTTATACTGCTCTCGTCTGGTATTATTTAATGAAGCGCCTTGATCTGGACTTATCTCAACATAATATGGAGCGTGCAAGCCCAAGGTAGGGCCAATGGCTGCCAATGCTTTTATTTCAACTCCCTGTTGTGGTGCCTTTCTAAATAAAATCAGCTCTCTACCATATTGAAATCTAAAAGCATAGAGGTAATTGGTCTTTCCAAAAATATAAGTACTTCCAGTGCCCGAACGCAATTGAGTTTCTTGAGAATGCTTAAGATTGACTATCTCAAGGCCAAGACTTTGATACATGTTATCCGAAATCTTTCTGGACTTTCTAAACATAAAGCCTCCAATCAGTCCTCCGGATGTATTTTTATTAATTCCCCACACAAATTCAGACTGATAGTCATCCAGATCACTTTGTGCAAAAAGCAAAGTAGGAGCAAGTAA
>NZ_SMLV01000135.1 GCF_009711525.1 Fulvivirga lutimaris | reverse complement strand
ACGGGTTCTGGATAAACCGTGATCGTGAAGGTTTGTGCTGGACCAGGGCAAGTAATACCTCCGGATAAACTTTGAGGAGTTACCGTAATTGTTGCTACAATAGTTGTTGCTCCAGCATTAATTGCCGTAAAGCTACCAATGTCACCTGCCCCACTTGCCGCTAGACCAATACCAGGAGTATCATTAACCCAGTCATAACTTGTCCCTGTTCCTGCAAAATTCACAGCAGCTGTATTATCACCAGTACATAACGCCTGATTAGAAGGATCAACAACACTTGGTGGCGTATTTACAGTAATTGCTTGAGTGGCACTTCCAATACAACCACCAGAAATGCTTTCCTGATCAACACTAACAGACTTGCTACCAGATACATCCCAAGTGACTGTTATTTCATTGGTACCTTGTCCTGCTGTGATGGTACCACCAACTACTGTCCAGTCGTAAGTATCTGATCCCGAAGCAATAACACTATATGTTTCTCCTGCATCTCCAACACAGACAGTGGTATTACTTGAAGTAATAGATGGTGAGGGAACATCATAACTATCAATACCATTGATGATAGGAAAATCACCGACAATAGCAGATGTGCCTGATGTAGTAATACTTAGCCCTGTAACAGCTGTAGTTATTGCTCTAATTCTTAAACCGGTGATGACAAACTCGTCTAAGGTAGGTGCATTAGCTCCGTCATATTGAAAAGTAAATGTTGATAGTCCTTGAGTGAAACCATCAGGAGAAATACCATCTGCTGAGATTAAATATACAGCACCACTCGATGGATCAAACTCAAATTCTGTAGATGGTACATTTAATGAAAATGTCAGATTGTTATTACCATTAGTTCCAAAATCACTAGAAGTCTGTTCTGAAATAATGATATCACCAATTGTTGTATATCCTTCTCCGACACACAAATCAATATCAGGAACTAGGTTTATTGTAGCTTGTCCAAAAATATTAGATAAACCTACCAACACAAAAGCCGTGCTTAGTAGGAACCTATTAAATATACTTTGTGACACCCTCTTTATTAACATTCAAAAGCTTTAAAACTACTGTAAATATATTTCATCCAACAATTGTAACCTTAAAAAATTATGGTTCAAGTAACCCAAAATTATTAGTCTTAATTAAACACATTTTAGTCTGGCTCTCCAACTCAATAGTCCCTACCGTAACAATAGACCCATCATTAAGTACAACCAGTTTACCTGCAGTGTCTAAATCAGCTCCTCCAAATGAATTTTCCCATTTAATGACACCTGCACTTGACACTCTGGCTAAATATATATCAGTAGTTCCATTACTATCAACAGTACCTGAAATAATATAATCACCAGAACTCTCAGCAATTGAATTGGCTCTAATGTTTGAATTAACACTAAGTTGAAAACTATTAAGGAAATCGTTATTGCTTCTTATTCTGGATATATAAATGCTATTCCCTCCTGATGCAGCCGTGGTAGTTCCGATCATTGCAAAACCTCCATCTGAAGTTTCAATCATTTGAATCGCTTCCTGATTATCTAAGGTACCAAAGTACTTTTCTGCTCCTGAAACTATACCCGTATTGTCAGTAGGAAACACAAACATGTTAAATCCATCCTGCTGTGAATTGTCTTGAGTAAACCTATTGGTGGTGCCATAAAACAGAAATGATCCATCTGCCTTTTCGAATGCCTGCACACCAAAGTCCTGCTCATTGTATCCATAAAACCTTCTCCACGATGCAAGGGGTAGTTCATCCAGGTCTAATGTCATTCTAATTGAAAAAATATCCCAGGTATTAGATCCTCCAGGCACCAGCACATTCTCTGTACTTCCAACAACGATCAGTTCCTGATTTTGAGTTACTGTAATCCCATTTATATCATCATCAAATCCATCAGTACCGATATAAGTGCTATCTAAAAGAGCACCCTCAGCATTCAATTTGAATATTTTCCCATTGGTTTTACCCCCATCAGACTCTTCTACCACAGCAGCAATTAAAATATTCCCTGATGGATCTAAAATCACACTTTTTGCATATTCATTTTGCGATTCTCCATAAGTGTAACTCCATATTTCATTTCCCAATTCGTCAGCTTTAGTCAGCATAATTTGGCTATTACCATCAGTTCTCATGCTAGAACCTAGAAGTAGAAAAGTATTATCATCATTTACTAAAAGATCAACACCAATCTGATCCCCCTCCAACCCATAGTACTTAATAAAATATTCCTCATAATAAGGCTCTAGATTGCTTTCAGTATCACAAGCCAACAACATTGTCAAAAGAAAAATAAATAGCCCCGCTGCTCTCATAGTCTAATTAAATATCCTTTTTAAAAAGCTTCCACCTTTTTGAATTTTCCTAGGCTTATACAAAGGTTTTATATAGCCAAATGACAGGGACACTGTATTAATTCGCTTAAAATCATCAACAAAGGCATAATTGTATAATAATGATCGACTAGAATATTGTTGTTCACTTTTAACTATATTATTCATTCCAAATGAGTATCGGGCATCAATAAACACATAACTATACCCTATTCTATAATTTAGCCCAATGCCTCCTATAATATTCTTATTAAATGAATTCCTCATATCCATTAAATTCTC
>NZ_SMLV01000411.1:12118-37144 GCF_009711525.1 Fulvivirga lutimaris | reverse complement strand
GTACAATTTTTTACCCAGTTATAACCATTTATTGTAAGTCATTGACTAACTGATAATTAGAAGATTAATGTATGATATTGCCTTACATTAATTTGACATACTTCATTAGAAAAGTGATATTGCAGATTGATAGAAAACAAGATAGTTAAAATGCACTATAGAAAGTTTGCGTTACATGCGATCATTTTTTTGCTTGTGACTTTTTTTGCGAGCTCATGCGCATCGGGTCAGAGGAAAGCAAAAAGTGCTCATCAAAGAAATAATAGAGCCTATTACAAAAAAAGGTATGCCAGTTCTACTAAACCGGCCGGTGCCCAGTGTTTTCGATTGTTCAAAAAGAAAACTAACTACAAAAACAGAAAAGTTATCGCCTCAAAAAATAAAGGTTGGGAGTCCAGACCTATGGCTGAGGTTGACTATAACGAAACTCCGCCTAAACCGGCCCCTAAACCAAAACCAAAGCCTCAACCTGTGGCCAGCACAGATACAAAACCAGATATTGACAAAATGGATCTGGATGAAAAGCATAATGTGGAAGATGATGTTTTGAAAAAGAATAACCTGCCTGCTCCTACTTCTGCAAAACATGAGCAAATAAGAAAAGATGTAGAGAAACATCTTGAGAACTTTGATAATGAAAAACCAATAAAGTTAGAGCCCTTATATTTCTTAACCGGTCAGGATGAATTTGCATTTGTAGATATGGATCCATTTCTAGTGGCGGTTGAATATGCACTTCAAGGTAAAATAATACTGATTGAAGGGCATACAGATCATGTTGGAGACTTTGAAGCCAATGTTGCCTTGTCAATAAAAAGAGTTGAAAGGATTCGTGAGCTTATGATTCAAATGGGCGTTCATGATGACCATATCTCTGTGGTAGGTTACGGAGAAGAGCATTCAGAGGAAGCACAATCCGCTGACAAAAAGCAAAACGAAAGAAGAGTTGATTTCACAGTATTCTAATTCATTGCATTGGATTAGCTTTGCTTAATGAATTTCAGCCATAATACTTTTCTCGAGAAAATAGCCCAGACCACTTCTTCTCCATTTCTGCTGGACATTGAATCTGCAGAAGGAGTATATCTTTATACACCTGACGGAAAAAAGTATATGGATCTGATTTCAGGTGTTGGTGTTAGTGCTATTGGCCATAGACATCCTTATGTAATTAATGCCATCAAAGAGCAGTTAGATAAACATTTGCATGTAATGGTGTATGGTGAGTTTGTGCAGTCAAGTCCAAATATACTCGCAGAAACGTTAACAAGCCTCCTACCCGACCGGCTTAACTGCTGTTATTTTGTTAACAGCGGCACAGAAGCTAATGAGGGCGCCCTTAAACTAGCCAAGCGTTTTACTAGTCGCTCAGAGATCATAGCTTTTAGAGGTGCCTATCATGGCAGCACCCATGGCTCATTAAGCGTTTCTGGAAATGAATATAAAAAGTTTGCTTTCCGTCCCCTCTTACCTGATGTTAAGTTTCTAAACTTCAACAAGATTGAAGAACTCGATGCAATTACTAATAAAACTGCTGCTGTAATTGTAGAACCTATTCAAGGTGATGCTGGCGTGAGAATACCTAGCATTGAATATATGGAGGCACTTAGAGAAAAGTGTAACGCCAATGGCACTGTCCTAATATTTGATGAAATACAGTCAGGAATGGGCAGAACGGGTAAGCTATTTGCCTTTGAACATTTCAATGTTGTGCCTGACATATTAACCACCGCAAAAGCTCTTGGTGGAGGTTTGCCAATTGGCGCTTTCATAGCTAGTCGTGAAATGATGCATTCATTAACACATGACCCTATGCTGGGACACATCACTACTTTTGGAGGCAACCCAGTTTGCTGTGCTGCTGCAAACGCCACGCTCGAGGTGATAGAGAATGAAAGGCTTTTGGACAGCGTAGAATCCAAGGGCCAATGTTTTGAAGAGCTTCTACAACACCCAAGAATAAAGGAAATCAGAAGGATCGGGCTATTCTTTGCCATTGAATTCGAAAGTGCAGATGACGTGGCTAAAATCGTGAATTATTGCCTGCAGCATGGCATAATCACTTTTTGGTTTCTTTCCTGCCCAAATAGCTTTAGAATTGCTCCTCCATTAAATATAACCAATCAGGAGATTGAACATGCTTGTAAAGTTATTGTTGATGCTATTAACACCTTGGGTAAATAACCATTTATTATTAATTATTCACTTACAAAATCCTAAGTCTCATTGTTTTTCGTTAATTTCTAAATAAATAATTTTAGAATTGGCGTAATGACGGCAGCAAGAATACCTGACAACGAACCTGATAGAATTGATGAGTTAAAGGAATTTAACATTCTAGATACTGAGGAAGAAAAAGCCTTTGATGAGATTGTGGAGCTGGCATCTTATATATGCGGCACACCAATAAGCCTGATAAGTTTAGTTGATGAAAAACGCCAGTGGTTTAAAGCACAAAAAGGCCTTGATGTAAGAGAAACAGAGCGACAATATTCATTTTGTGCTCATGCCATTTTAAATGATGAAATATTTGAAGTTGAGGATGCTTCAAATGATCCACGTTTTGAAGATAATCCACTAGTTACTAGTTCGCCTAATATCAGATTTTACGCTGGAGTTCCCTTAAAAACTAAAAATGGAAACAACCTTGGATCATTATGTGTAATCGATAATCATCCAAAAAAAATAGATGATGCACAAAAGCGGGCCCTTCAACTACTGGCTAATAGGGTGATGTCTGAAATGGAACTCCGCATTAAAAATAAAAAACAGCGAGAGGTAAGGCTAGAACTCGAAAGAGTGAACTCTTTCAAGGACCGTCTTTTATCGATAGTATCGCACGACTTAAGAGCCCCATTAAACTCTATTAAAGGGACTTTAGGTATGTTTGAAAAAGGATATCTGCAGCCAGAGGAAATCAAACAGCTCATGGGATATTTAAAATTGGAGGCTAATAACACATCCCAATTGTTGGACAACCTACTAAACTGGGCTAAAACAAAGTTGGATAATTTTCAATTACAAAAGAACGAGTTTGATGTTAATCAGGTCATTAATGAAACAATATTACTTTACAAACCTGAAGCCGATCGCAAAAACATTAATCTTAGTTTCGATCAGAAAGAAAACTCTGTTCAGGTCTGTGGTGAATCAGAAATGATAAAACTGGCCATAAGAAACCTCATTAACAATTCCATTAAATTTTGCAGAGATGGTGATAGTATCGAGGTAAGCGCAGAAACACGACCTTCGAAAAGCATTGTCTGGATTAAAGATACAGGTGTTGGTATGACAAGTGAAAAACTAAACAAAATTTTAGGTGAAAATACGCTTGAGTCTGTACCAGGAACTGCAAAAGAAAAAGGCATTGGTCTTGGCCTTATTCTGATTAATGAATTCATCAAAACCAATAATGGTAAAATAATGGCCACTAGTATGCCAAATGAAGGAACTACCTTCAGAATTGAGCTACCCACCACCTGTTAAAACAGCTCTCTGCTCATTTTTCAGTATAATTCTGCATATAATTTGAGTAATTATACTGATGTGCCCACATCAGGAATTGAGGTAAATTGGTATACAAGATTCAATAAAAAACAATGAGAGCTGCTCCAATACCTGAAAATGAAGATTTGAGATTAGATGTTCTTAAGAGGTATGACATTCTTGACACACCTCAGGAGAAAGCATTTGATGACATTGCCAAATTAGCATCATTTATATGCAAAACACCAGTCAGCCAAATCACTTTTGTGGACAAAGACCGCTTGTTTTTCAAGGCCAATTTTGGAGTTGATTTGAATGAGTTGCCCAGAGAAATTGGTTTTTGCGCGCATACTATATTTTCTGATACTTTTTTTGAAATTGAGGATGCGTCTAATGATGAACGTTTCTTTGATAACCCATTAATAACTGGTGAAAAGCATGTCAGGTTCTATGCTGGTTATCCTTTAAAATCATCAGATGGCCTTAACATTGGCACTATCTGCGTGCTTGACAATAAGCCTAACAAATTAAATGAAGAGCAGCGAAATGCTCTGGAAATATTGGCAGACAGAGCATCTAATGAGCTTGAGCTAAGGCTCCAAATTCATAAATCTAAAGAGCTCGATATTGCTCAAAAGGACATGCTTTCATTCAGAGACAAATTCCTTTCTATTCTCACTCACGATTTAAGGTCTCCAATGACTTCTATCAAGTCAACCATAAGCATGGTAGAAAACAATATGCTCGATCAAAGTGAAATAAAAGAAGTATGTGACATCCTCAAGGTTGAAGTTGACTATACTAATGACTTACTCGAGAACTTATTATTATGGTTTAAAGCCAAAATAAATACCAATAGTCGAGAGATTAATGTTTTTCTAACTTCCAGCCTTATTAAAGATACTATCAACCTCTATTCCCAGGAAGCATTTAAAAAAGGTATATCAATAGTAAACAAAGATCAAAATGTTCCTGTTTATGGTGATTTCGAAATGATAAAGCTGGCGGTTCGAAACCTGGTAAACAATGCCATTAAATTTAGTCAGGCAGGCGATGAAATAGAAATCGGTTCAAAAATAGAACAATCGAGAAGTGTAATCTGGGTTAAAGACACAGGTCAGGGTATGTCAGGAGAAAAACTCAATGAAATATTAAGTGAAAATATGATTTCACCCAACCTTACGCACAAAAACATCAAAGGGATAGGACTTGGTATGATTCTGATTAATGAGTTTATGCTACAGAACCAAGGCAGAATTATGGCCAGTAGTCACCCAAATCAGGGCTCAAATTTCAGGTTAGAGTTTCCTTCAGCAAGAAGTATTAAATAATTGATAGCACATTCTCAGGAGGTCTCCCAATAACTGCCTTATCACCTTTTATTACAATTGGTCTTTCTATTAATATCGGATGCTCCACCATTGCCTTGATCCAATCACTTTCAGTTAATTGCTTACCCTTATAATTCTCTTTAAAAACCTTCTCTCCTTTTCTAATCAGCTCTTCAGGCTTAATCCCAAGTTTCTTTACAATAGCTTCAAGCTGAGCTGCTGAAGGTGGGGTTTTCAAATATTCTACAACCTCGATATCAAGATTCTTTTCATTGATAATGGCGAGTGTATTTCTGCTTTTACCGCATCTTGGATTATGAAATATGCTAAGGTCGCTCATACTATTTTAGTTTTTCGATGATCAGATTGTGATTAGTGTAAATACAGATATCAGCTGCAATGTTTAGACTCTCTCTGACAATGTCTTCTGCCGTTAGGTGCGTAGCATGCTTTTTCAATGCTAAGGCCGCAGACTGTGCATACATAGATCCTGAACCAATGGCCGCAACTTGATTGTCAGGTTCTAATACATCACCTGTTCCTGAAACCACCAGTATTTCATCTTTATCAGCTGTAATCAACATGGCCTCAAGTTTCCTTAAATACCTGTCAGTTCGCCAATCTTTAGCTAACTCAATAGCAGCGCGCTTCATACTGCCTCCGTAGGCCTTAAGCTTCTCATCAAACCTTTCTAAAAGGGTGAAAGCATCGGCAGTAGAGCCAGCAAATCCAGTGACAATTTTGCCATCAAGTAGTTTTCTGATCTTCTTCACATTGCTCTTGGCTACATAGTTACCCATGGTTGCCTGCCCGTCAGCCCCAATTGCTACTTCCCCATTATGTATCACAGCCAATACTGTGGTTGATCTTATCTTTGTCATTTTGATTTCTTATTAAAAACAAAAGCACGACTTGTGGCCGTGCTATCGTTCTTCAGTTTATATTCTTATACTAATATTCTTACAGGATTTTCCAACAACCCTTTCAAGGTCTGTAAGAATGCTGATCCGAGAGCTCCATCCACTACTCTGTGGTCACAAGACAAGGTAACTTTCATTGTATTGCCCGGAACTACCTGACCGTTTTTAACCACAGGAGTTTCTTTAATACCTCCAACGGCCAAAATACATGAATCTGGCGGGTTAACAATCGCGGTAAATTCTTCGATTCCAAACATACCTAGGTTTGAGATAGTGAATGTATTTCCCTCCCAATCACTTGGTTGAAGCTGTTTCTTAGTTGCTTTACCGGCCAAATCTTTTACTTCAGTAGAAATATGAGATAATGACTTTCCATCTGCAAACCTGATAACCGGCACTAACAGACCTTCATCAACTGCCACAGCCACACCAATATGTATGTGCTTGTTGTATCTAATTTTATCACCTAACCACGAAGAATTGATTTTCGGATGCTGCCTTAATGAAGCTGCAACAGCCTTAATTACAATATCGTTAAAGCTTATCTTAACAGGAGCAACTTCATTCATGGATTTTCTTGCCTCAATAGCATTGTCCATGTTAATCTCCATTGTTAAGTAAAAGTGAGGAGCTGTAAACTTACTCTCAGCTAATCGCTTAGCAATTGTCTTTCTCATTTGAGAAACCGCCACTTCTTCGTAAGATTCTTCTCCAACTACAGTTGGCAATACAACTGGAGATTGACCACCAGATTGCGAAGCAGTTGCCGGTGCTGCGGAAGGCTTAAACTCTTCTACATCACGCTTCACTATTCTACCAAAATCTCCACTTCCTTTGATTTGGCTAAGGTCATAACCCATCTCATCAGCCATTTTCTTAGCCAATGGGGATGCTTTTATTCTTCCGTTATCAGTAGCTGATGATTGACCATTTGACTGAGGCTTAGCAGCTTCAGGAGCCGAAGTGGATGATGCAGCTGGTGCAGGCGTTTCTTTTGCAGGTGCCTCGTTAGCACTTGACTTCGCACTTTGAGCTTTTAATAAAGTCTCATAGTCTGCTCCCTTTTCTCCTATAATTGCTATTACTCCGTCTACCTCAACAGAACTGCCAGCTTCTACACCAATGTACAATAACGTACCATCGTCATACGCTTCAAGTTCCATAGTAGCTTTATCTGTCTCGACTTCAGCTAATATATCTCCGGAAGAAACTTTGTCACCTACCTTTTTCAACCATGAAGCAATTGTCCCTTCAGTCATGGTATCACTCATTTTAGGCATGGTGATTACCTGAGCATTTATGTCAGAAGTATCTATTGCCTCAGCAACTGGCGCTGAAGAAGCTGCACTGGAAGGAGCCTCAGCTTCCTTCTTGGCAGGAGCACTGTCTCCTTTTAGCAGTTCACTTATATCTTCTCCTTTTTCACCTATAATGGCTATAACACCATCAACAGGAACTGATTCTTTTTCATTTATACCGATATGAAGCAATACACCGTCTTCGTATGATTCCAATTCCATGGTAGCCTTATCTGTTTCTACCTCTGCCAATATATCCCCAGACTTAATTTCATCTCCAACTTTCACCAACCATGAAGCGATCACACCTTCTTCCATGGTATCACTCATCTTGGGCATTCTTATTACTTCGGCCATAATCTTTAGTTCTTAATTAAGTAAGCGTTCAAAAATAGGTGTTAAAAGACTTTATTCAAATAAAAATAAAGCCATAATTATAAATTAAAAGCTAACATTAATAACAACAAACTCGAGGTTAGTTTCATTCGTTGTTGTTAAATAACTGTATCTCATTCCAGTAGATATCATAGTTGGAAACCTTAGTACGTTAAAGTCTACTAAAACCTCCACACCAACAGATTGATAATCTTCCGTATTACTATTGAAATACACCAAAGGGTCATTTTCCAAATACTCTACAAAATAGTTCTTACCAATTCCTCTTCCAAAGTCCATAAACGCATTAGCCCTGATGCGTTGAATATTTAAAAAAGGACCCAAGGCTATATCAGGGTAGATTAAAGGAAAGGTGTAGTTTATAGAAAAAGACCTAAACTTATCATGCAGTGGATAGCTATAACCCCTCGGTTTATTGATCCTATTCCTAAAATAATAAAGGTTAGATGAGATATCTCCCAATCTAGACTGATAGCCGAATCTGGTATTTAAAACATGGTGTTTAAATATTGTTTTGTTTATCAGCTGTAAAGGTGATGGGTAATATGATGTAAATCGAACCGCAAATAACCGAGCATTAAAATCACTACTGTAGGAAGATTTATAAAATTCAATCGCAAAATTTTGACCCCATTGACTTAAAATATCCCTACTACTTCTTTTCATTAATATACTATGACTTAACGACAACTTATTATACAAAAGAGTACCATTGCTCTGCACATCTCTAAAGAAAAAGGCCAATGTATCATTAATAGGTGCAAGACGACTAGAACCTAAAACACTGTTTTCAAAATTATAGACATCTGTATAACCAACACCAGCAGATAAACTTAGTTGATTGCTGAATTCTGATCTTGTAAAGACTAATGGTAGCGAAACCTCACCTAATGCACCTTCTTCCTTCCAATCAAAAATAAACTCTTCTCCATTTATCACCCCTTCGTTTGATGTCCTATTTCCTTTTTGTATTTCAAGATCAAAAATGGGGTACAGTCCCTGATAGCTAAATTTTGCTGAAGCATAACCTGTCTCCTCCTCCACATCGTAGGCATAGCCCAAAGACATTTTAGTAGTACTTAAAACATCCTGAGAGTAAATACCTGCTTGTAAATTATTTACATCAGTTGATGCAAAAGGCCCCCAGCTATGTATATTAATAGCATGCCCGAGCTTGCTATACTTCTTTGTATCATATTGTTTATCAGGCACTCCACTTAATAAATTCGCATGCCCTTCCTGCTCTACTATTTCTTCATAATACTTAACATTTCTATCTACTACTGAAGCTATTGGCGTCCAGAGATCAGCATTGAGTTCGGTTTTCACAACATCTAATCCATTCACTGTATGCTCGTTATACACCAAAGTGTTAGCATCTAACAGGTTAGGATTGTACGCCCCAAACTTACTTTTTGTGATTTGGAACCTATTTTTTGAATTAAGCTCAAAGGCATAAATATTATCTATTCCATTGAATGGCGAGTTATAAAACAAATACTTATCAGTTAGCACAGGATAACCGATATTTTCATTGCTCTCAGCAATTAACACTGTTTCTGCCCCAGTTTCTACATTAATACTTATTACTGATTTTCCGGTCTCGGTAATTTTAATCATCACTACTGATTCACCATCTGCACTGTAGCTTGGCATTCCATATTGTGCATCGGTATCATTGCTAAACTTCTTTATCTCATTTCCTGAAATGGCATCAAGAATTACAATGGTATTTTTATTCTCAAGATCATTTTCAATGGTAACTATTCTGTACCCATCAGGTGAAATTCCAGCACCAGAGTACCGCGTCTTCTTCGTTATTCGTTTCAGGTCGCCAGTAGCAAAATCATAAGATTTAATCACTGAATATGACTTAGCCCTCCACCTAGGATCAAACTCATATTCATTCCAGTATACCTTGTACTGAGTAGAGGTCAGCATGCCGGTATTATTGTTAACACCTGTTACTACACGTTCAATTTGATTACCTTCAGAATCATACCTAACCAGTTGACCAACATCTCCTAAACCAGTTTTATAAATAACAATAGACCCATCTTCCAGCGTTTGAGGAAAAGCATATTCAGTAAACACGTCATTACCCCGCTTATTTATAGTTTCAAATGGGGTTGGCTGTAAATCAGCAATTTGCTGGTTCCAGGTGCTCTCCAAATCATCCATCATAGTATCAAAGTTCTTAACCAGATAGCTTCCAGTATGCTTTTTCATAGCATTGGAGAATGTGAATGGGATAATTGGTGTATTAAAAGCACTTTTAGCAATATCATTCCATATTTCAGGGTTCTTAGTACGCTTTCTCAAATGGGCAGTAAAGTAATAACCCAACTTATAATGGTCTGGAATGTAATCTTTAAAGGACTGTAAATGTTGTTTGTTGTAATTGAAGCGCTTACCAGAAAGCAAGTTGGTTCTAAAGACTCTATCAAAAGATGGAATTCTACCACGCCCACTGCTTGTTACTGCGGTTTCCATCAATGTGGCATCACCCTCCCAAAACCATCTGGGCGCAGCAGCGAAGGCCATCCCTGCTTGTGTGTTTTCACCAAACAAAATTGAAAAGACCTTATTTAATCCTGTCTTACTTCTTTGAAATTGAACTATATGTCTATACTCATGTACAGCTAATAAACTCAGCCATTTATTGGTTCCGGCAAAATTATAATCCTGAGGTGGCATAGTGTAAAATTCTGACCTTCTAGGCCCAAGTGTTACAAAGCCATTAGACACTGCATTATTACGTTGAAGAATAATCGAAATCCTTTTTGGGTTCTTCTTACCCATTGTATTGGTTTCAGGCGCCTTAATGTGTTCAAGGGTATTCGCCACCTCATTGGCTGTTTGTTCAAAACCTTCTGGGAAAATAACCTTGAAGCCTGGAGTTTTAATTTGCTTCCATTTGGTTGAAGCTGGGTTATTACTTAAAACTTCTTGTGCAAGCGTATGTTGATTAATGGCTGCAAAAAAAACGAACAGCAACAAACATTTTAATTTTGTCATATTTTCAATCGCAAACCTCTAAAATAGATTATAAATGAGAGTGTAGGCTATATTCTATCAAAAAATAATGGCTGAAAATCACTTAATTTTAAAAAACAAGAAACCAAAGAATCACTAGAATGAGTAAAACCGCTACAATGCGTTGAGAGGTATTAAATGTAGCGAATTCATATCCGCAGATGGGGCACTCTTTTGCTTTGCTATCAATTTCCATCGCACAAGATGGACATTCCTTTTTCTTCATAATATTTTTTAAGCGTCAGAATTGGGAATAATGTACTAATTCCAATCTCATTTTCCCATTTTTAATGGTTAATTTGTTTATTTCGCAAGCGTGACCATACAAAAAGAAGTATCTCTAAAATCATTCAACACCTTCGGGCTGGAATCTCATGCTGCCCTTTTTATGGAGGTGCATTCAATAGCCGAAATGCAATCAATCATTACTTCAGAGACATTTAAAAATAATGAAGTGATGATTCTTGGTGGTGGAAGTAACATTTTATTAACCCGTGACTTTAACGGATTGGTTATCAGGAATCAGATTGCTGGAATTGAAATTATCAGCGAAGATGAGGATCATGTTTTTGTGAAAGTTGGAGGTGGAGAAGTTTGGCATGAGTTTGTACTTCATGCTATTGATCATAATTGGGGAGGTATTGAAAATTTGTCGCTTATTCCTGGTACCGTTGGTGCTGCGCCCATGCAAAACATAGGTGCCTATGGCATTGAAATAAAGGAGGTTTTTGAATCACTTACCGCAGTAGATCTTAAAACTGGTGAAACGAGACTGTTCAACAAACAAGAGTGTCAATTTGGATACAGAGAAAGTATATTCAAGTTAGAAGTCAAAGGACAATACTTTATAGCTGATGTTACTTTTAAGCTGACAAAGTCAAATCATAAAATCAATACATCTTATGGCGCAATTAAGGATGTATTGAATGAGAGAGGTATATCAAATCCTACTATAAAAGATGTTAGTGATGCGGTGATAAGCATCAGGCAAAGCAAACTGCCAGACCCGAAAGAAATAGGAAATTCAGGTAGTTTCTTTAAAAATCCTACAATCGATAAAATAGACTATGAGGGGCTGAAAATTGAATTTCCTGATATACCTGGTTATGTAGTTTCTGACAATGAGGTTAAAGTGCCAGCCGGATGGCTCATTGAACAATGTGGTTGGAAAGGATTGAAAAGAGGTGAAATTGGAGTACATAAAAACCAAGCGCTGGTGCTTGTTAATTACGGAGGTGGAAAAGGCAATGATATCGCAGACCTCTCAAAGGAAATACAGCAGTCGGTAATTGATAAGTTTGGTATAGAATTGACGCCAGAAGTGAATTTTATTTAACCATAATGAATAGAAAAGTATTCATTGTCTTACCTCTGATTATAGCCACCTTTATAAACTTCTGCTATAGTGCCAATTCTAATGCCTTTGGAATATCAAAAGAAAAATTTCAAGATGGCGATAGCATTAGTATAACTATTTCGGCCATAAATTTAAGTGAGGATTTAAGCGTAATTTCGACAAAAAATGATGAGCTGTTTATTCTAATATATGAGTTGAAAGATACCATAGCACTTGGTGAACCTGTACTACAAAAACAATTCAATGTTGATAAATCAAATCCTTCAAGGCTAATCCATTGGAATAATTTTAGCCGATCAACGGCAAAAAAATACCTTTTGATTTTAGTTGAAAGGGATTCTGATATCTCAACTGAACAAATCGAGCCCGTCTTAAGGGTTTATCACAAAGAGATTAGCGATGCATTTCGACAGAAAAATTATTCTGAGATCGAAAAATACCTTGGAGATGATGATGTTTTAGGCTTTTATGAGTTTTCAGTAAAAGAACTGTCCAATAATTCTTTTATCAAATTTAAAGGCACTTATAAAATGGATAGGTATGAATACATTATCCACTTTGAATAAAATCTTGTTTAAATCATATGAGTAACATTCTGCAATTGCCCAGAATAATGCTCTACCTCCACACCAAACTTCTTAAGAAAGTCAAGACCTTCATCACTACCTATTCCCTTATATTCAGCATATGAGTTGAGGTAGATCACCTTCTTTACCCCCATGGTATAAATTATTCGGCTACAGGCAAGGCATGGCGAAAGTGTAACATACAAAGTTGCTCCAACTACTTCTGTCTTATTCTTAACAGCATAGAGCAAAGCATTTTGCTCGGCATGAATTGCCAAAGAACAGCCACCTTTGGAATCTCTGGGACATCCTTTTTCTGGCCACTCTTCATCACAGTTATGTGTGCCGGCAGGTGGACCGTTATAACCAATAGAGATGATTCTTGTTTCTTTAGTAAGAACAGCACCTACATGTCGTTTAATACAATGAGATTTTTTGGCGAGGTTTACCGCTAGTTCCATGTAAATGTCATCAAATTTGGGTCTCTCCATTACATCATTATTTATGCGGTACAATATTTGGTAGAATGTTGACTAACTTTAAAATCGAAATCAAGCAAAACTAAATCAAAGCTATGAAATACAGACTTTTTATCTTAACAACTCTCCTACTATTGGTTTTTGGCGCTAGCAAAGCTCAGGAGGCAGTGACACCACGACCAAGTCCCACTGCTATTGTAACCATGAAATATGAGGATACTTATGTTAAAATAACCTACTGTCAGCCTCACAAAAAAGGCAGAAATATATTTGGTGAGCTGGTGCCATACGGTCAGGTATGGAGAACTGGTGCTAATGAAGCCACAGAAATCACTTTGACAGGCGACCTTGAGATAAAAGACCAGCTATTACCTGCAGGAACCTATACCATCTTTACAATACCAAATATTGACAGGTGGACCATTATTTTCAACGAGCAATTGGGTCAATGGGGTTCATATAACTATACTGAAAAAGCAGACGTATTAAGAGTTGAAGTTCCTACTCATAAGATCGAAAAGGTAGTATATGAACCATTCACTATTGCATTTGAGCAAAAGAATGAAAATGCTGGGTTAAAAATGATGTGGGACAAAACTGAGGTATCAATACCCATCACATTCATTACTGATTAAAAGACATTTTTGTTAAATTGTAGAATGGAAAAGAAATACCAATCATTAAAAGAATTTTATCCATTCTACCTTTCAGAGCATAGTAATCCAACCAGCAGGGTGCTTCATTTCATAGGCACAGGGCTGGTTTTTGTTATTCTACTCACCGCTATTATTCAGCAGCGGTGGGTGCTACTAGCAGCGATACCATTTGTAGGCTATGGTTTTGCTTGGGTTGGTCATTTCTTCTTTGAAAAAAACAAGCCTGCCACTTTTCAATACCCCGGTTACAGTCTGGCATCTGATTTTATATTGTTCTTTCACTTGCTTACAGGCAAGCAAAAATTTAATCCCAACAATTAATGCAGCTTGCGGGAGTAAATATATGGATGCTAATTTTCTGGCTTGCGGCAGGTCAGGGATTATTCCTGTCGGCAATAATCTTTTCAAGAAAATCGAAGATAAGTAACCTGTTGGCAGGTGTGGTACTTTCATTTTCCCTGATGTTAATTTACTACATAACTTTCTGGACAGGATTGTATCAGTCGCTGCCCAGGGTTATTGGTATTTCAGGGGCTTTCACCTTTATCTTTCCACCACTGCTATGGTTCTATATCAAATCAGGTAAAGGCAAGTTGTATTTTAAACCTATACACTTTCTTCCATTTCTACTGTATTGCATTTACTTTGGTGCTGCCCCATCGCTTGGTCATGAGCAGCGCATGACAGCAGGACTTACAGTGGCCATTGTTCAGAATATTCATTTGATGATTTATTCACTGCTGATTTTTAAAACGGCAATCAAGCAGTCAAGCGTTTCAAAAGAAGCTTTATGGAAAAAGAATATCGCCTGGTCGTTTATAGGATACACGCTCAGTTTTAACCTTTACTACTTATTGGTTTGGACCGGAGCATTGAAAATTGAGTATGATTACTTTATTTCATTAGCATCCTCCTTTTTCATTTACTATGTTGGTTATTATAGCCATAAAAACCCTTCAACCCTCAAATCCCTGGAAGGACTCAAATATGAAAAAACTCAAATAGGCTCAACCGCTTCTCACTCAATATTTGAAAGCATAAAAAAGCATATGGAAATTGAGAAGCCATTCTTAAATAGTGAGTTAAAACTGAACTTGTTAGCAGAACAACTTTCACTATCAGTCAATCAGGTATCTCAGGTGATCAATGATATTACTGGACAAAATTTTTCAGATTTTATTAATCAATACAGAATTGAAGAGGCCAAACGTATCATTACTAATGACGACCAAAACCTAAAGCTAATTGAGGTGGCCTATGACTCTGGCTTTAATAACAAGACTTCTTTCAATAACGCCTTTAAGAAATTTACCAGCTATTCTCCTTCTGAGTTTCAGCAGATGAACAGAAAAAAGCTCATTGCCTGAGTTTTTGGTAAAATATTATAAGTTTTTCCCTTCTGTAGTTCGTTTTGGATGATCTTCATTCAAAAAAACTATGAAAACAATTTTTACAATTTTATTTATTGCTTTTACCCTGGGCGCTAACGCACAGGAAGATGATATAACAAAAGCATTTGATTTCTGGGTTGGCCAATGGAATGCCAACTGGGGCGAAGGCGAAACAGCTGGTAGTGGCACAAACACCATTACAAAAAAACTGGATAACAAAGTCATCAATGAAGATTTTAAAATACTTGAAGGGCAGAATGCCGGATTTCTGGGAAATAGCGTATCCGTTTACAACCCCAGAACTAAACAATGGCATCAGGCATGGGTTGACAACCAAGGTGGTTATATCAATCTTATTGGAGAAATTGATGGTGATAAAAGAATCTTTAAAACTCTACCTGTAGAAAAAGACGGCAAAGTATCAATCCAAAGAATGGTCTTTTATGACATAACACCAGACAGTTTCACCTGGGACTGGGAAGGGACTCAGGATGGAGGTAAAACCTGGAATTTGCTTTGGAAGATCAAATACACACGTAAAAAATAAACTCAAATTTCAACAAAGGCTCAGATTATATAATTTGAGCCTTCATTGGCTTTTGGCCAAAGGCAGAGTACCTTTGCGGCCATGATTTCTATCAACAACATTTCTTACTTCATAGGTGGCCGTGCGCTTTATGAAAACGCCTCCTTACACATTAAGCCAAAAGATAAAATTGGACTTATCGGGCTCAACGGAAAAGGCAAATCTACTCTCCTCAAATTAATCCATGGTGATTATAAACTTGATGCGGGTGATATAAGCATGAGTAAGGAATGTTCCATTGGTTTCTTAAACCAGGATCTGCTTTCTTATCAGTCTGAAGACAGTATTTTAAACGTGGCCATGATGGCTTTTGAAGAAGCTGTGGATGCTCATAAAAAAATAGAAGGTATTCTCAAAAAGCTTGAAACTGAATATTCGGATGAGTTGGTTGAAAAACTAACCAAGCAGCAAGAAAAATTTGAACGACTGGAAGGTTATTCTATGCAAGCCAAGGCCGAAGAGATACTTGAGGGAATTGGTTTTAAAACATTAGATTTAGAAAGGCCATTAAAAGAGTTTTCAGGAGGATGGCGTATGCGTGTCATGCTTGCCAAGCTGTTGTTGGAGAAGCCATCGTTACTCATGCTCGATGAGCCTACCAACCACTTGGATTTACCTTCTATAGAATGGATAGAAAATTATCTAAGAACTTATGAGGGTTCTGTGATAGTAGTATCTCACGATAGGCACTTCTTAAATAACACGGTTTCTAAAATTGTGGAAGTGGCTAACTCACAGCTAACTGCCTATGAGGGGAATTATGATTTCTACCTTGAAGAGAAAGAGCTAAGAAGTGAGATTCAGAAAAATGCCTTTGAAAATCAACAGTCAAAAATAAAACAGACTGAGAAATTTATAGAGCGCTTTAGAGCCAAAGCTACCAAGGCACGTCAGGTGCAGTCTAGAGTAAAGTCCCTTGAGCGGATGGATGTCATAGAAGATGTGGTTGATGACACTGCTGTGGTAAACTTCAAATTCAACTTCAAACAGCAATCTGGCCGTCATGTAATCAGGCTCGATAATGTTAGTAAAGCCTATGGTGACCTGCAAATACTTAAAAACTCTGTTGGCCATATAGAACGCGGAGATAAAATCGCGCTAATAGGTGCCAATGGTAAAGGTAAGTCTACCCTATTAAGAATTATTGCTGGTACAGAAAATATCTCTGGTAAAAGAGAGCAAGGCCACAATGTAATTACAGGATTCTATGCTCAGCACCAACTGGAGTCGTTAGGAATAGAAAATGAGATTTTAGAGGAGCTTAAGCAGGCAGGCACGTCCAAAACAGAATTAGAGCTAAGACAGGTGCTCGGCTGCTTTTTATTTACTAATGATGATGTCTTCAAAAAGATCAAAGTATTATCAGGAGGTGAAAAGTCAAGAGTAGCATTGGCTAAGACCTTAATATCTGAATGTAATTTTCTTTTACTCGATGAGCCTACCAACCACCTGGATTTTCTATCGGAGAATATTTTGATTCAGGCGTTGCAGCAATATCAAGGCACTTTTATTACTGTTTCTCACAACAGGCACTTTGTAACTCAAGTAGCCAATAAAATATGGTACATTGAGAACCATCAAATAAAAGAATACCCGGGCACTTATGATGAGTACCTCTACTGGAAAAGTCAGAACGAAGTACAAGACACTATTCCTGCCCCTAAAGTGGAGAAAAAGGAAAAGCCCAAAAGAGAGCGTAACGATCAGGAAGAGAAGCAATTGGTAAATGCGAAAAAGGAGCTCGAAAAAATTGAGCAAAAAATTGAAGCTACTGAACAAAGCTTAAAAGATTGTGAAAATGAAATGTCCAAACCAGATGTATTTGGCAACCCTGATAAGCTTTTGACCTTTAATACAAAATACAACGATCTAAAATCAAGTTTAGAAGCGTTGAATAAGGAATGGGAAAATAAAGCTGAGGCAATTGATGAAATGGAATAGGTGTTAGAAACTAACACCTATTTTAAACTCCACACGCTGCATTTTCCAGTCAGTTTTTCTTCTACTCTCAGGATATGGCGCATAGTAAGAAGATAAAGCATCAAAGGAATAAAAGTAGTAATTCTGATCACTAACCGTTTTCAATAACTGACTTTTATAACCAAGACTTAAATAAAGGCTGGCCGTTTCAAATTTCCATTGATAGCCCAACCCTCCAGAATAAGTGTAACCACCATTTACTTCCCTATACCTATCACTACGATCATTCATATAAGTCTTACCACCTCTTAGATACAAAAAAGGATGGTTGTCTCTATTTATGAGCTTTGCTTTCACTTGTAGAAAAAAAGGCACTGCATTAAAAACCATATAACGCTCATAGCCAATACCCAGACCAACCGCTATTTCTGGTTGAACAGCATAAGAAAAGACATAGCTTGATGTAAGATCAGAGAGCAACCCACTCTCTTCATTCTCATAATTCATCCAGCCAACTTCCAGCTGATGGATAAACCTTTTGGGCTTAGTTTCAAGCTCAACCGAATCTGTTTGAGCAAAAGCTGCTACCCCAATTATGTTAGCTAGTAAAATTAATAAGAGCTTATTCATTGCTGATGATTATGTGACTTAAAAATTTAATATTAGAAAGGTCAGAATAATCATATTGGTAAAAACCATCTTCCCCAATCATCATGGCTACATTATTAAATGGAATAATATCAAAGGCTTGAATTGATTCATAGTGCGCCAGCAAGTTATCAGTGATCTTGGAATTGTCAGAAGCATCATAGATCTTAAGACCATCTGTACCATCACAGATAAAAAGAGCATTCCCATCTTTTCCCAGGCCATGTGGATTGAACATCTCATAAGTATAAAGCAATTGCGGACTGGTTAAATCAGAAATGTCTATTACTTCAAGCTGATTGGTAAACCCTTGACACTCTGTACCAGATCGCAATGTAACATACGCAATATCGTTATCTACAATAACAGGATCACAGCTAACAATATGATCATATGTAGAAATCAATTCTGGTGACAAAGGATTGGAAATATTCATGATGTGCATACCCGTTGTGGTACCAATAAACAAGTTGTCTTCCTTTGGGAAAATAGTTTCTACCCCCCAATCCAAACTCAACTCCCCACCTTTGCTCATTGCTGCTGCGTTGGCAACATCAACAGTCCTCAGATTATAATTGTCAACAGCATACAGAAAATTGTCTACAAGCGCGAAGCGAGCCATCGAACCACCCATACCAGGATTAGAAGGAGATACAGCTTGAGAGGCTCTAAAACTGGCATCATTAGTCAAAGCAATTCCTTCTGCATAAAGCACTCCCCAATCATACTGTGGCTCCGCACAAGATGACTCAGTCATTGTTACCTCTTCTCTCAATTGCCAATCCGTAACCACACCTAATTCATCATTTGCATAGTAGCCATAAGAGTTATATTCTTGGAATAAACCTTCTATTCTTCCAAGCTCAGTTACCGCTGTCGGATTACTAATATCGATGGCCACCAAATCCATATAACTGTCAGAAAAAAGTATGTTTCCTTTAACCGCTAAATCAAAAGCCCCAGGGATATTTATGAAGGCCAAATTAATAGGATTGGCTGGGTCTCTGTTATCAATGATATGAATACCTTCATTAGGTTCATTGATAAAAAGGTATCCATTGTTAAAGTAAATTTTACCAACCTGTTTTAGCTCCACCGGAGGTAGTAACTCGACCGAACTCCTTATCTCTTCCATCGATGAATAGACCGGTTCATAATAGAAGTAGGTGTTCTCAACATCGCATTCATTTGTACAAGATGGAAGCACAAAAGCTACTAAAGTAAACAAGGATAAATACAGCAGTAGTTGCAGACTAATCACTAGTTTTTCCTTTCTAGACATTTCCATTTTTAATGGTTTCATACTCGTTAAATTTTAATTGGTGTGTGACTTATAGACACACCTTAATATGAAATGGTTGGAAAGTGCTTAGATTGTCCGTTAGGACAATTTGTCAGTAATATAAATCACCTATTTTAATGCAAGTGATAGTTAATATAAAAGCCTTTAAATAATTATCAATCAATTATTTAAAGTATAAACATTAAACAAATCTATAGCTGCAGATTTAGATAAAGAGCTATTTAATAAAATGCTATTTAATGATGTATTTAAACTTGAATCCAACCTCAAAGTAGGTGGGTTTACTACCTTCAGGTGTAAAAGAATTAATGGTTTGCCTTATCTGCGGCTGGAGAGAAAGCATATAGTTCTCCCCTATATCATAGCTAAATTCAGAGCCTATCAACCCACTTAAAGAATACGTAGAATAACCATTATCACTACCATTATTTTCTACCGATTGCGCCCTTCCAGATTCATCAGTTATCTTCTGTCTTAAGAAGATATCATTGGAAACTCCGCTCAATAAAAGGATGTTAAACTTCCTATCTAACAGGATGTAACCAGCCTGTACAGGAACAGATAAAAGCTCATAAGTATTTGAGATTTTGTAAGAGTCTGTATAGGCATATGAAGCCTCTGAAGACAGCGAAGTATTTCTGTCTACCGCACTAAATCCTTCGGTGTTTAACGCTACAATATTTGAGTTAGAAGTATTAGATTGTTGCACATAATTTAGACCACTCATCAACACAAATCGTTTAGATATTTGTGTGCCTACATTCAACCCAAAACTGTATGCATTTCCATTCGATTCATTGTATGAAACATTATTAGTAGATACCTGCCCCACATCAGAATTAAGAAAGCCTTCACTTAATGAATTCGCTGAACTAGCTGAAGAACTATTAGAATTAAAACTTCCAGCACTCATACCAACACCTGCCCATAGGCCTTTAAAATCATCTGATTTTCGAGACGGAATATTTGAAAGCCAAGGCACCATTTTGGGTTCAACAAGCTCCCCATTTACTTCAAAGAAATCTACCCCTAAGTAATCCAGTTTATCAGGAGAACTGCTCTCATTTTGAGCAACAAAGGTTTCGTTATCTGAAGCTTCATTCTTATCATTATTAGCCACATTATCAATTGAATTATCTTTATTTAGCGCCAATAAAGTTTTATGAGCTAGGGTCATTTTTGTAGTACCTTTCTCCTCATTACCAGCAATTTTATCCAATCCTAAATCATCATTATCATTTGAGTTAGAGTTTGGTGTCTCATTCTCATTTCTTTCATTTTCACTCTCCCTTTCTTGAGCAATTAAAGGTTGTTTTTCTTTAATCTCATCTTCTGTTTGAGTGGAAATATCCAATTGTTGATCTGCGGTAACTTCAAACAGATTTTCTTGATTATAGTAGTTTTCATACAACTGCCAGCCACCAATACTCATAGCAAATGATACAGAGGCCGCTGCCAAAAGCTTAAAAAACAAAAGACTTCTTTTGTAATTCTTCCCTTCATTATTAGCAACAGCTACCTCTACTTTAGACCATACAGTTTCAGATGGAGCCATTTCAGCTCCTTCAAATGCACTCTCCCACTCATTTTCAAACATCCCTCTATCTGACTCTTTCATAGCTTTTTTGTTCTTCTTGACCAATTCGAGCTTTCAATAGCTCTTTCGCTCTAAAGTATTGTGACTTTGAAGTACCAACACTTACATCTAACATTTTCGCAATTTCCTGATGCGAATAACCTTCAATCGCATATAAATTGAAGATAATCTGACACCCTGAGGGCAGTTCCTTTATAAAACCCAAAAGTTCTTTGAAGTGATAACCAGACAGCGAAAACTCACCATCAGCACTATTGTTTAATTCCTGAACATCAACCATAGGAAACATATACAACTTGCTCCGTTGATGGTTCAGCGCAGTATTAACAACAATTCGCTTTATCCAAAAACCTAGCCTGGACTCCTCTCGGAATGTCTTTATTTTTTCAAATATTTTAATGAATGCCTCTTGAATGATGTCTTCAGCCTCCAAATCAGACTTAGAATAACGCATAGCAACTACCAGCATCCTTCCAGCATATTGGTCATACAACAGCTTTTGGGCTTTGCGGTCACCTTTGATACATCCTTGAATCAGCGCCTTTTCGGAGTCCATTTAAAATATTTCAGTACTTATCGTGTTTATTAGACACACCTTAAGTCATTAAGGTTGGAATACTTATCTTAGCTAGCAAAAATTATACTCAAATTTATGAGGAATTTTGGTCTCCGAGCTTCTTTAGCAGTTTTCACAATAATTCTATTAGGTTTCACTCTTTATGAGTACCCTGCGAACAATAAAAAATTGCTTTATGAAGACGCCACCTATGAGGAAGAAATCAGAACAGTACTTTTGTATCCAAACACAGGAAGAGCTAATGATGTATTCTCACCTCCGGTAACGGCATTAGGCAGTAACAATCTCGTATTAGAGTTCGATGATTTAGTAGAGTCTCATGAGCAATATCGTGTTAAGATAGTACCCTGCACCTATGACTGGAAACCTAGTCAGGTAAATAACCTCGACATTCTGTATGAATTCAATGAATTTAACATCACAAGGTATGAGTATTCAACTGACACTAAAATTGCCTACATACACTATTCATTTAACCTTCCACGAATAAAACTACCAGGTAACTACCTACTGGTAGCCTATAGAGGAACTGACGAAAAAGACATTATATTAAGTAAGCGATTCATGGTTTTCAATCCGAACTTAAACATCCAGTTAATGAGCAATTTAATGGGAATAAGTTCAACGAATCGTCTGAACCAGCAAATAGATTTTAAAATAACCTATGAGAATTATGAGCTCATCAACCCGATGGAATCTGTTAAAATTGTACTTCGTCAAAATCAGCAATGGCATAATGCTGTTACTCTAAACCGACCAACCTTCTTCCATGAAGGGGAGCTAGAGTATAGGTTTTTTAATTATGAAAATAATTTCAGCGCTGGTAATGAGTATCGCTTTTTTGATATGCGTTCGTTAAGATATCCTGGTCAAAGAGTGGCTAATGTGGACTTTAGCACACGTCCCACAACGGTTAATATTATGCCTGATAGGCCAAGAATATACCAAGCTTATGCACAATACAATGATCTTAATGGGGACTTTTATATACAGAACCAAGACACAGGAGGTTCATCCGAATCTGATTATCTATATACCAATTTCACCCTGCTCGCAAATGAAGAGTTAGGTGGAGATATTTACGTAGTAGGCAAAATGAATAACTACAAAATGGACAATTCAACAATAATGGAATATAACCCCAAACGTAAAGTATACACCAATTCTCAAATTTTAAAGCAGGGTATATATGACTACAAGTACCTTGTTAAAGGTGATAGTCTCAATAGCAACTACCTAGAGGGTAATCATTTTGAGGCTGAAAACGACTATGAAATTTTCGTTTACTATAAGGCTCCTAACCTTAGGGGAGATTTATTGCTTGCTTACAAGCAAATAACACTAAATAATAGAGAGAATTAAGCGTAGCTAAATTCGTATTTCAAAACCCTGCTATTCGGGTTTGAATTAGCCACATCAAGCATACCGAAACCTTTGTGAGTGAATTGTCCTAAGCCGCAATGGAAAACAAACTCCTGAACTTCAGGAGCTGCATACAGGGTAAAAGGAAATGTATAGCCCCGCACCTCGTATTTCACATCCTGATCAAATACCGGATAAATTCTGGCAAATTTCTTTTGTGCTGCCGTCAGTCTGGCGATATACCCTTTATCCGGAACTACCTGAAATTTAAAGAAGCTGGTCAGCTGCTCTTCAGAAAACATACCGGTATCCTGCATCCTTTGTATGGTAGACTCATATAGCATATCTGAAAACGTATCTGTCTCTGGTTGTATAAACCTCTTTGCTGTGCTATCATTAAATGATGAGCTGAGTAATACTAATGGGGAAATACAGATAAACTTGATGCTTTCTTCAAACTTGATACTTTCCTCAAGCTCAACAGATTCCGGTTTTAAAAATAAACTCCCTATCTCTACCTGATCAAAGTTGAATAGGTTAGACAAGAAGTAGTCAATAAAATCTTTATTAGGGCTCGATAGTACTAGTGTAACTCTACTAGAGTAGAAATGAAGTCCTTTTCTGCTGACTTTAGTTTGTCCCTTTAATCCTGAAAAATTATAAAAGGCATAGTCAATCATAGCCTTATTACCACCTTTCATAAGTATCCCTTTAATCATCTGTGCCAGCATATACTGGTGATGGAAGGGGACGTGGCTTCCTCTGTTCTTCAAAATAAAAACAATACGGACTCTCAATTGACTAAAAATTAACCGTTCAAAAAAATAAGGACCTCGGTCACACAAGAACTATTCAGATAGTTCAATCATAAAAAACTGCCAATGCTCCTTATTACAGGGTGGTCCATTGGGCAATAGTTAATAAAAATAAGTCTAAAATATCAATTCTAAAAGCGGAGGTTAAATAAAAGTTTAATAATTACACATTAAACCTGAAGTGCATGATGTCTCCATCTGAAACTACATACTCTTTTCCTTCCACCGCCATTTTTCCAGCTTCCTTACAAGCTACCTCCGTTTTATACTTTTCATAGTCCGTAAGCTTGATAACTTCAGCTCTAATAAACCCTTTTTCAAAGTCAGTATGAATTACTCCAGCAGCTTGTGGTGCCTTCCACCCTTTCTTAATTGTCCATGCCCTAACTTCTTTCGGACCCGCTGTGAAGTAAGTGATCAAATCCAGGATAGTGTAAGCGGCCTTAATTAATTTATTAAGACCAGATTCCTTCAACCCATACTCTCCTAAAAACATAGCCCTCTCCTCAGGATCTTCCAATTCAGCTATTTGGGCCTCTATAGATGCAGAAACCACTACAACCTCAGCATTTTCATTCTTTACACCTTCTTTCAGTTTTTCAGAGTGCTCGTTGCCATTGGGTAATGCAGACTCTTCTACATTGGCAACATATATTACGGGCTTAGCAGTTAATAGCTGCAGATCAGCAACGGCCTTCTTATCTTCAGCATCCATTTCAATCGTACGAGCATTCTCACCAGATTCAAGGTGTTTTTTATACTCCTGAAGAATAGTGAGTTCCTTTTTAAACTTAGCATCGCCAGTTTTTGCCTGCTTTTCTATTCTCTGAATTTTTTTATCAATTGACTCCAAATCCTTCAGCTGGAGTTCAAAGTCAATCACTTCCTTATCCGCCATTGGGTTAACCCGCCCATCAACGTGCACGATGTTATCGTCATTGAAGCATCTCACCACATGAGCTATGGCATCCACCTCGCGGATATTAGCCAAAAATTGATTTCCAAGCCCCTCTCCTTTGCTGGCACCTTTCACAAGGCCTGCAATATCAACAAACTCTATAGTTGTAGGTAATACTTTTTGTGGGCCAATAAGGTCCTCTAAAACATGTAACCTCTCATCAGGAACTGTTATAACCCCTACATTAGGTTCTATTGTACAAAAAGGGAAGTTCGCTGCTTCGGCTTTATTATTGGAAATCGCATTAAATAATGTTGATTTACCTACGTTCGGCAATCCAACAATACCACATTTTAGGGCCATGAAAGTTTATTTTTTCTGTGTTTTAAAAATATTGTAGCTCC
>NZ_SMLV01000411.1:0-11872 GCF_009711525.1 Fulvivirga lutimaris | reverse complement strand
ATTGTATAAAAAGGAATGGCAGCAACCATGCCTGGTATGCCTGCCAAAGAAGCGCCTGCAAATATAATTATAAAAATCTCTAATGGGTGAGCTTTAACACTTTTAGAGAATATTATCGGCTGCAGAAAAACATTGTCAACTATTTGAACTATACCAAATACAGATACGATTTTTAAGAAAAGTATTAATACAGACTGTAAACTGGTAATATCTACACCTGTGCTAACACCTACCATTATTCCAAAAGTAGCTCCTAAAATAGGGCCCAGGTAAGGAATTAAATTAGCCACTGCTGCAAATAAGGCTATAGTAAGCGAATATTTAATACCCACAATGCTTAGTCCTAATGCAGCTATACTGAAGATAGAAAACATCTGAAAGAGCAAACCAGTAAGGTAATTTGACAAAAGCTTTTCTATCTTATTGTAGGCTGTAATAGTCACTTCAAAGTATTGGTTCGGAATTAGGGCTATAAGCTTCTTGCGCATTGACCCCATCTCATAAAGGAAAAAGAAAGAAATAAACGTTACGGCCATTATTCCGACAAAAAACTGACCTGTAAATGACAAAATAGCATTAAGAATATTACTAAACTGTATGGTCGAGATCAATTCTACAATATTGGCCTTTAGGCTATTTACAATAAACCCTTCAGACTGTGTAGTTAGATCATTGGCTATAAGAAATATCTCAAGATTATGAAGAGGAATAGTAAAGCGTTCATAAAGACCTTCATAGTTTAATCCTGAAAGCACCTCTACCTGTTCTGAAATCAGAGGAATAAAAAGTACTACAAAAGAAGAGGCAAGCAATGTTAAAATGGCAAATGATAGAATAACTGCCAGCAATTTTGGTATTCTTAATCCGAAAAACTGTGCATTACTTAAGTAACGCATTAAAGGTCTTAATATGGAGCTTAGTACAATGGCGAAGGCCAGATAAAGAAAGATATCAGAAAATATCCAAGCCAAAAGTATGAGCAGGACTAAAGATATAAATATGAACAGTAAAGGGTTTCTAAGCATGATCTTAAACAAACATAATAAAAAAAGCCCTGACTAAGGAGTCAAGGCTTTTACCAAAGTACATTTATTTTAGTCCCACTTTAGTTCGGTATCCACATTAGCGGTTTCGTTGTCTAAAGCTTCTTCGTCTCTATCATATTGTGCAAAATCAACATCAGGAAGCAATTCATCTTTCACATGATTAACTGTATTGTTCAATGCTGCAGTAAACTTATTAAAGTCTTCTTTATATAAGAAAATCTTATGTTTCTCGTACGTATAGCCGTCATCCTTATACCTCCTTTTACTTTCAGTAATAGTTAGGTAATAATCATTTGATCTAGTGGCCTTCACATCGAAGAAATATGTCCTCTTTCCAGCTCTTACTCTTTCAGAATAAATTTCTTCTCTTTCATTGTTATTCTCTTCCACAATCCTAGTGTTTAATTATCAAATTTATGCCCACATTTACATTAAATAGAATTTAAATATAGTATAATATTTATATTTAAAGCAAACAGACCATATTAATTGTAAAACATTTTTACATTTCTGCCGTTGTCGCAGTTTTAATAATCACTTCTTGTAAATTCGAATTATGAAATTAGATTTAGGTAAGGTAAAGGATATTGGGAGCATAGATTTTCTTGCAAAACAGCTTGTAGAAGGCTTTGTAACCGGTCTCCACAAGTCTCCTTACCATGGATTTAGTGTCGAATTTGCCGAGCATAGATTGTATAATAATGGTGAAAGCACCAGGCATATCGACTGGAAAGTTTATGCCAAGAGCGACAAGCTTTTCACCAAAAGATATGAGGAAGAAACTAATCTAAGGTGCCAAATCATCATTGATAATAGCTCTTCCATGTATTATCCTGAAGCTAATAAAGGCAAAATCGGGTTTAGTATAATTGCCGCTGGAGCCATCGCCTATTTATTACAAAGACAAAGAGATGCCGTTGGTATTTGCACTTTTTCTGATAAGATTGAGCTGATGACAGAAATCAAATCGACTTCTACTCATCTCAATAAGCTATTTACTTCGCTCCAAGAGCTTTTTAATCAAAACCAGGTTAGCAAGTCGACACAGGTTGCCAAGATTCTACACGAGGTTGCCGAAAAGACGCATAGAAGATCCTTAATAGTAATATTTAGCGACATGTTTGATAATGCCTCAGATCTGGATGAAATATTTTCAGGCTTGCAACATATGAAACACAACAAGCATGAGGTGCTATTATTTCATGTCACAGATAAGGCCACTGAATATGACTTTAACTTCGAAGATCGCCCTCATGAGTTTATTGATTTAGAGTCTGGGGAGCGACTTAAATTACAACCATATGAGGTTAAGGAGCACTACCAGCAAAAGGCCGAGGAGTTTTATAAAAATTTAAAATTACGCTGCGCTCAGCTAAAAATAGATTTCATTGAAGCTGATATCGCTGGTGATTATAATGAAATACTCAAAGCATATCTTATCAAAAGAGCTAAAATGAAATAAGCCAATGCTTGAAGCATTGGCTTATTGTATATCCTTATAAGAAAGAAGCCTTATTCGTTGTGCATCCAGGCTTTCTTCTCTAACAGCTCATCTTCTGATTCCTCATAATCAGGATCAGGCACGCAGCAGTCTACTGGACAAACCGCAGCACACTGTGGCTCTTCATGAAAGCCCATACACTCTGTGCACTTACCTGAAACTATATAGTAAAATTCGTCAGAAACGGGCTCTTGCGACTCATTTCCATCTATCACTACACCACCTTCCATCTCAACTTCTTTGAGCTCAGTACCTCCGCTCCAATTCCATTCTATCCCACCTTCATAAATTGCAGTGTTCGGGCATTCTGGTTCGCAGGCCCCACAATTTATGCATTCATCTGTTATCATTATCGCCATATCAATAGCTAGTTTTAATCCTTCAGTTAATTTAAGAACTTTGCAAAAATATAAACTATATCCATGCATACAAACAACATATGAGTATGAATGGTTTAACTTATGCACATGAATATTCAACAAAGAATAGAGGCCTTTTCTCAATTAGGAAATAAGATCAGAAATATATCAGAAGAAGAGTTTGAAAATCTGTGTATCCACGCCAGAAATAATAATAGTTGGTTTGTAGAAACCAGCATAAAGCATGCGCTAAATGGGATTAATCAGTTTCTTACTAAAAGTGATTTGGAGCACTGGACTAGTAAGTATTCACTCAATAACAACTCAAAAACCATTGGCATTGTGATGGCCGGCAATATTCCTTTGGTAGGTTTTCACGATCTGCTGTGCATTCTCATCAGTGGACATAAGGCAATGATCAAGGTAAGTTCTCAAGATGAGTATTTGATGAAACACATTTGCCAACTACTTATTGAGCTCAATGCTGATTTTAAAGAGCAAATTACTTTTGTGGACAGACTCGCTAATATGGATGCCATTATTGCCACAGGTAGTGACAACACTTCACGATACTTCGAGTACTATTTTTCTAAGTACCCCAATATTATTAGAAGAAACAGAACATCAATTGGTATACTTACCGGAGAAGAGGCAGATGAAGACCTCAAGTCTTTGGGTGATGACATCTTTACTTACTTTGGGCTTGGTTGTAGAAACGTTTCCAAAATATTTATTCCTAAAGGGTACAATTTGAACAAATTCTTTGAGGCTGTTGAACAGTTTAATGAGATAAGACATCATCATAAATACAATAACAACTATGAATACAACAAGTCCATTTACCTGGTTAATAATGAAAAGCATCTGGACAATGGCTTCCTTCTGCTAAAAGAGTCAACCGATTTGGTCTCTCCTATTTCGGTGTTGTATTATGAGTATTACGAAATAGACAAAGCTTTGAGGCAAACGCTGTCTAAATTTGAAGAAAAGATTCAATGTATTGTTTCCAAAAAAGGTTCCTGGGCCGGTAGCTTGCCCTTTGGACAAGCACAATGCCCAAACTTGGATGATTACGCAGATAATGTGGATACTATGAAATTCATAGAATCTTTAAAATAGAAAAAGGCCTGCTTAATAAGCAGGCCTTTTGTTCATCACCTATTACTTATTTAGACCCTTTATCCGGGTTATCTTTATCAGGTTTTTGAGTAGGCTTAGCAGGTGCCTCAGGTTTCTTCTTCTCTTCCACTATCTTCTCAGCCAAGAGTTTAATCTCCTCAGGAGATTTACCTTTTAAATAATCGGGTAAATCCATACCAGCCATATTAAACATTTCCTGCAAAGGTGGGACTGACTTATAAAGGCCAGATATGAAATTGGCTGTTGAGGTCTTATCCTCTGGGCCATTTCCACCGCCTTCCCATACAGTAATCTTATCAATCTTGATATTCTTAATCGCCTCAGTTTGAAGTTTAACCAACTCAGGTAATTTATCGGCCACCAATAACAACACTGCATCTTTGGCACTATCGCCTGCTGCATCTACAATTTGTTTCAGACCTTGAGCCTGCTTGGTCAACACCTCATATAAACCTTGAGCTTCAGCTTGTTTCTTGAACAGGATGGCATCGGCCTCCCCTTTTGCCAATCTTCTAATTTGTTCAGCTTGAGCTTCAGCTGCAATCTCTACTTTTTCTTTATCAATTTGTGCGGGCACTACTATATCCGCTGTTTGTGCCGCTTTATCACGAGTTGCTCGGGCATTTTCAGCTTCTTGTTCAGCGGCATATGCCTCTTCCAGGGCTTTTGCAGATTGCACTTTCTCTGCTGCAATAGCTTGTCTGTGCGATTCAGCTTCTCTTTCACGTCTTAAAGCATCAGACTGGGCTACTTTTATCTTTGCCAAGTTCTCTCCTTCAACAGCACTCGCATTTGCGTCTGCTACTTTTACTCTTTGATCCTGAACAGCATTTGCCGCTCCAATAGCACCATCTCTGTCTTTCTCTGCTACAGATCTCTTTGCATCATTAATTGCTTTAGCAGCAGCTTCTTTTCCTAATGCCTCAATGTAACCTGATTCATCCTTGATATCAGTAACGTTAACATTGATCAACTTTAGCCCAATTTTCTTAAGCTCAGTCTCCACATTGGAAGCTACATTCTCAAGGAATTTATCTCGATTGCTATTAATTTCCTCAATATCCATAGTGGCCACTACTAATCTCAATTGACCAAATATGATGTCCTTTGCTAAGTCCTGAATACTTTCCTGAGAAAGACCTAATAATCTTTCAGCAGCATTGTTCATCACACCTCCCTCAGTTGAAATACCAACTGTAAATCTTGATGGTACATCAACACGAATATTTTGTCTACTTAAAGCATTGCTCAGCATTACTTCAATAGAAATAGGTGTCAAGTCAAGAAATTCATAATCTTGAAAAACAGGCCAGATAAATGCCGCACCACCATGAATACATCTGGCGGAGCCACCGCCTACTTTACCATAAACCACCAATATACGATCTGATGGGCAGCGCTTATACCTTCTGAAAAAGGTAACAATAACAACAAAAACGAAAAATGCCGCTAAGGCAAGAACGGGAAGAAATTGTACGCTCATTAGTCTATTCTATTAGTAGTTATGATTAATAAATTGTCATTTGCAATATCCTTTACAGTAATTACCTTTCCAGGCTTTAGGTCTGCTTCATCATCGGTAATAGCCTCCAGAGTTCGAAGTGAATTTTGAACTTTAACCTGCACCTTCCCTATATTTCCTCTGTTAGCTTTAACTTCCATATACACCTCTCCAACTACTCCTATTGCATTTTTCATTTGCAATGTACCACTTTCATTTGCTTTTCCGAGATAGTAGAAAATGGCTCCCATCAAAAACATCATTGCAATACCCGCTATCAATGAAATAACAATAGAAAGGCCATTGGAAAGCCCTGAATCAAGGCAAGCAATACCAGTCCATGAGAAAATGGTAAAGAAGGCTATCATATTTTTCAGGGTAAAAAATTGGAACCCAATTCCTCCATCTCCCTCTATATCTGCATCTGCACCTGCATCATCAGGTATATCTCCACCAAAAAATGTCATTAGCATCTGTAAGAAGAAAAAGAGTGTAAAAGGTATGGCAATACCCCAATAGATCTTTTCCAACAGCTGCAGTGTTTCCCACCAATTAGCTAAATTATCAGTCATTTAAGTTTGTTTAATTCAATGTAAAATACTTCTTTTCTCCTAAATGAAGTACAATTTAAGAATAAATAATCTTAAAATTTTATCATAGTGCTAATCGGCTAAAAGACTCCAGTTAATGGTAATCTCAAATACTAAGTCATAAAAAAAGCGGAGTAAACTCCGCTTTTTTTTATATATCAAGTCTGATCAAGGGCTGCCTCCAAATATTACCTCGAGCCAACCAGTGTAAACTTCCCCTCCAGCTTCCAACTTATAGAAGTACAAGCCTTCAGCTGCTTCATCGCCACCCCAAGGGTTTTCATTTGTATAATTATCACTGCTATAAATCTGCTTACCCCATCTGCTGGTAATAATCAGGTTAGCACCTTTATCAGTTGAACTTATATCCAGGTTTCTAATGACGAAGTAATCATTTATACCATCACCATTTGGAGTTATTACGTTAGGAATGAATAGTGAAGAATCTCTTGGTATTTCAATATCCAGTTCAATTTCACAGCCCAAGGCATCCATTACAAATAGATCATAATCACCTACACCCAAACCGTCATAATCCAGCGTAAATCTACCTTCGAAGGCATCGAATGGCACTTCATCAGGACCAAGACCTCCAAATCCAGGCACGTCCCCTTCTAGCACAGCGTTGAATGGAGAAACACCTCCTGTAATACTTATTATATCAAAAGAACCAGTGCTTCTCTCAGGTAATGAACTTGTCAAATTTCCAACCTCAACAGACAATGGAGCTACAACCTCAGGAATCTCCAATGAACTCGGATGATCAAAGAAGATATTATCAGGACATGCATTCTGACTCTGTCCTAATCTAAGCCTAAATGTTCTATCCGGAGTTTGTAGGAATGATCTGTTTGTAACACGTATCTGATTGCCAATCTGTAATGTCAGAGTGAGCATATCAACTACTTGTTGCTGATCGTTAAATACAGTCAACACATAATCAACTCCAGCTTCACCAGTTATATCCGTTAATAATAGCTCATTTACATATTCCTTAGTAGCACCAAAGCATGACTGCTGTAATTCATAATCGAAACTAACAGGTATCGGTCCACCAGTTACGGTAAATTCAAATGTGCCTGCGCAGATACCCTCTGTATTGGATGAAATTGTGGCAATGTAGTCGCCACTTAATAAGCCATCACCCGTTCTTGGGAATATTCTCGTATCTCCATTCCAACCCTGCTCATCAACGTGAATAGGATTATCAGGGTCGTCAGTAGTAGCAATGCTCAGATTAAATGGCGGTGAAACAGCACCCAAATTAGCTAATCTCATTACCACGCTTCCTGAAGAAGGAGCATCACAAGATGCCTGTTGAGCAAATGAATTGAACTCATCAATTTCTATCTGGCCTGGAGATCTAACTTCTATAGTCTGTACCGAAGTACATCCTCCGGCATCTCGAACATAAACATCATAATCATTGGCGGCTAAACTTCCCTGAGTTGGTGATGAACTAAATTGCCCGCTGTTTACAGCAGTACCACTAACAGCAAAAGCGAATGTAAACCCACCTCCTGACCCGCCAGAAGCAGTTACACTAATACTACCATCACTTGAGTCACAAGTGGATACCTCCGTAGCTGCTACATCAATTTTTATCTCAGGCGTATCCGAGTTCAATAGAATGTTTTCAATTCTAAATGGACATGGGTCGTCAACTTCCCTACCAATTTCAACCAAATTATTACCAACCGAAAGTCCATTAGGGTCATTTAAGTTAGGAATTCTCAAATTATTGAGTTCTACCCAATCACCTCCGTTTATCGAATAGAAATAGTTTCCGTCTGCAGAACCGGTTAGTCCGCTTATTTCAATGCTTCCATCATTGGCATCAAAACAGGAAACATTTTGTTGAACAAAATCAGCATCAGCGCTGACTGAAGTTCTTGGTGCCAGGTTGAAGTCTAAGAAACAGGTATCAACTCCAGCGGTCACAAAATATCTATAGTTAAGAGCAGCAAGTGTATTAAATACTGAATCATTCAATTGGGTTGTAAAAACAGAATCAGCTAAATCAGCATCAAAATATTTCAATCCATAAATAATATTACCTGGATCAGTATTAAACTCAACACTAATGGTTAACGAGCCATTCTCTAATCCACAATCAGGATTTATAACATCTGTAACACTTAGAGAAGCAATATCCGTACAGATAGGGCCACCAGGGCCACCACCGCCACCGCCTCCAGAGCAAAGTGGATCATCAGCTGCCAAAATTGTCGCAGTAACCGCTAACCTCTGGGTACTTTCACCACAACCAGGTATGGTCTGAGTTGCAAAATAAGTTGCTCCATTTACTAGTGATGTAGTGATAGGTAATTTGCTTGTACTACCAAGAGAAGCATACCATTGAATATCTGTACCGAACACATTAATATTGGCCAGCGTGGCATTAGTCACAGGACAGAAAGTCTGGCCAGTAGAACCCGTTGGAGCTGGGGTTTCAGTAACAAGGGAAACAGTAACCGCCAACCTGGTTGGGCTTATACCACAACCAGCTATAGTTTGCTCGGCAAAGTATGTTCCATCAACCAGTAGATCAGATCCATTATAAGGCGTTCCACCTGATGAAGCATCAAACCATTGAATTGCTCCCGCACCACTTACCTGTATGTCATCAACTGTATCACCTGAACCATCACAGAATGTTTGGAATGGGCTTCCTGTTGGAGCCGGTGTTTCTGTAAACAATGTTACAGTTACAGCTAGTCTCTGAGTGCTCTCACCGCAGCTACCCAAAGTCTGAGCCGCATGGTATGTTGTAGCATCTGTCAATGGTTCGCCTGCAGGCACTGTTGTTGTACCTGATGCTGTAGTATACCATGTAATATTAGGTTCGTTGGTAACTAAGTCATCTATTGTTGGAGTTGCTCCACTACAGAATGATTGGTTAGCATCTCCGGTTGGAGGAGGCGTTGTGTCAACAATGTTGATATCCACCTGAGTTGACGTGCTTTCAGTACAACCTGTAGTTTCAGTTACAAAAACACTAAATGTAGCTACAGAAGCTGTGGACCAAGTATCAAAATCAGTTACTGGATCAAATATGTTTCCTGAAGCAATTTCATTTGTCAATGCTGCATCAGAATACCATTTCACGTCTACTCCACCAGCTACTGTTAAATCATCAATGATTGTCTCATTCACGCAATATAAAGTAGATCCATCAACAGTTGGTGCCACAGAAGTAGTGCCATCAATAACAATTTCCAATACCTCAAGTACACTACATCCAGATACTGTGTAAGTAACATCAATTTGCACCGGACTATCAGCAGTGGTAAGACCAGTTGCGTCAAATACATTGCTACCATTAATGCTTCCTGCACTTGGGTTATTAAATGTAAATGTTCCACCAGCAGGATTTGTTGTAAAACCTGCGATCAAAGTATTTAAATCCAACGTCTCATCAGCACAAACACTTGAATTAACCACTGACAAAGTAGGTAAATCCAATATGGTAACTTGTAATTGCTCAATGACATTACCACATCCACCTATAGCATAAGTAACATCAATTGTTACAGGACTATCCGCAGAGGTTAATCCAGCTGCATCAAAAACATCTGACCCGTCAATGTTACCAGCACTTGGGTTACCGAAAGTGATTGTTCCACCTCCAGGGTTTACAGTAAAACCAGCGATAAGTGTAGTTAAATCAAATGTACCTTCCGCACACACTTCAGGTGTTGCATTCAATGCTAATGTAGGCGAGTTTAATATATTAATATTTAAGGTTCCTAAAGCGTCTGTGCAACCAGCAACTGTATAAGTAACATTAACACTTACGGGACCGTCTACAGCAGTTAAACCTGCTGCATTGTAAATATTACCAGGGTCAATCGTTCCAGCAGAAGGAGTATCAAAGGCAAAAGTACCACCTGATGGGCTTACTGTAAATGTAGTGGCTACATCATCTAAATCAATTGTACCATTTGCACAAACATCCGCATCAACAGTAGCCAAGGAAGGGGTACCAACAACATTTATATCAAAATCAACAGGTGTTGCAGCACATGTGCCTCCAAAGTCATAGTTAACTGTTATTGTTTGTGTTGTACCAGCTAAACCAATTGGGTCAAAATCAGAACCTGTCACACCAGCCGTACCAGCAAAACTAAAAGTACCACCTGCAGGTGCTGCAGAAACCAACGTTGTTAAATTTATCGGTCCACCACCCTCACAAATATCAACGGCAGTGGCAGGTGTTGTAATAACTGAAGATGTTACAATATTTAAGGAAAGCGTTTCTTGTACTGCATCACAGCCTCCCAATGAATAATCAACAAGAATATCAATATTTCCTGACTGGCCTAAAGGATTAAAATTACTACCCGTGACACCCGTACCATTAAATACAAAAGTACCACCTCCTGTAGATGCACTAACTAAAGTAGTTAAATCAATTACTCCACCCGTTTCACAGATATCGGAAGGTGTCACCGATATAACTGGGGTAGCGATTATGTCTATATCAAATGTTTCCGTAGCAGCATTGCAGCCTCCAAACGAATAATCAACAGTAATCGTCTCTGTATTTCCAGCAAGTCCTGTTGGATCAAAGTTAGAAGTGCCAGCCGCAACTCCAGCTCCTGAGAAAGCAAACGTGCCTCCAGCTGGATTGGCCGAAACAAGGGTACTTAAGTCGATAGTACCTCCATCTTCACAAACAACTTCATTCACTACAGGAACAGTAATCACAGGATCTGATGTAACAACCATTTCAACCGATGCTGTAATGGCCACACATCCACCCCCTGCAGTAGTATAATCTACATCAATATTTATTGTGTTACCTGCTAAACCTAATGGCTCGAAGTTAGTACCAGAGACACCTGTTCCTGTAAAAGTAAAATCACCACCAATAGGTGACCCCTCAACAAGAGTGGTTAAATCAAAGCTACCGGCACTTTCACAAATACTCGTAGATGCCGCTAGTACATTTATAGTAGCCGCATTAACCACATTAATATCAAAGTCAACCTGAGTAGCTGCACAAGAACCAGCAATATCATAATCTACTAAAACATTAACAGTAGAACCTGATAAACCTGTAGGGTTAAAATCGCTTCCTGTGACGCCTGGACCGGTAAACGTAAATGACCCACCAGCAGGGCTTGCCGAAACAAATGCTGTTAAATCAACATTCCCGTCAGCCTCACAAGCATCAACTGGGTCAGCTAAAACTGTGATGGTTGAAGCAGTAACCACATTAAGTGCTAAAACTTCTGTAGCAGCACTGCAGCCTCCTTGGACATAATCAACATCAATATTTATAGCACCAGAAAGACCTGTTGGGTCAAAATTATTCCCAGTCACACCTGTTCCATTAAAGGTAAAGGTACCTCCTGCCGGATTGGCACTAACAATTGTTGTCAAGTCTACCGTTCCTGAAGGCTCACAAATATCTGTTGTGGTAGCTGGAACTGTTATAACAGGATTATTGATAGTCACTGGTAAAACAGTAGGTGTAGTTGCAGTACATCCATTAGCATCTGTATAGTTTACTGATACTTCATAAGGACCTGTTGGGCTATCCCATTGAACAGCAATTGTCCTACCTGAGCCTCCAACAGTAATAGTACCACCCGTAACATTCCATGTATAGTTACTTTGCAAATCCTCTGTAGTGTAAAAATCTTCAGCATTAAAGCATAATGCTACTGGACCTGTGATGGTTGGAACTGGAAGTGGGTTAACTAAAACATCGGTTGTCTCACTTACTG
>NZ_SMLV01000346.1 GCF_009711525.1 Fulvivirga lutimaris | reverse complement strand
TATAAAACAAAACATCCCTTGGGAACCTGGTCTCAAGGGATGAATCGTTGTCTATAGTTGGCTTTATATCTGCTAATATAACACCATTTCTTTCAAATTCAAGCATTCAAACGTTTAATTGATGAAATATTACGTTCAAATGGCAGAATATCCTGTCGAATGGTATTAATTGACTTTAACTGAATCGACTTCTGTACTGTCTTTGAGCTCTAGCTTGTCTTTAATTCGCTCTTTTAATTGTGGTTTAGAGCCAGGAAATGTTGTTCTGGAAGATATATCATATCCTATGTAAATCATGACAGCAAAGAAAAGTACGGCAAATACCAGGAATATTCTTTTAGAGTTACTCATCTAAATTTTGGTTGAAGCCACAAATATGCCATTGAAATGGTAAATATTATATAAAACCACCATAAAGATATGTCTTCCTTACTATTGATGGGTGAAGTCTCTTCCATATTGCTTTCATTGGCTAATCGACTATTAGCCTCCACCCTTTTTTCCATTTGGATAGACTCAAAAGCTATAGGTTTGTGCACGTAGAAATATTTTCTATCCCCACTTTGGCCATTGATATCAACATAATTCCAACCCTCATTATTAGGCCATACATCACTCACCCATTTATCACCTACAAACAGATTTTGTTTGAGTGGAATGTCATCTGTACCGTAAACAACTCTGGATAAGGTGTCACTCCTTAGTTCAAATTTCATAGGTCTATGAACGTAATTATGCTCAGTCGGTATTGACCAATACTCTGCTTGAGGCCTGAGACAACTTTCAATCAACTTCTTCCAAAGGTTCTGATAGGCATCTTCATATCCCGCTAACGAAAGTTCATAAGTACTTATGAATGATGACAGTACAACTTTACCAAGTCCATAAGGTTTGCTTTGAACTATAGACCCGTCATCATCGGCATAAACAACTTCCGACAGAACACTTGGCACAAAACGATATGGAGAAGTACCCACCTCTAGTTCATTGTTATTGGAGGATAGTATAAACAGTTCATTTTTTGCTTTTTTATAGTTGGAGTAGGCCCATTGAGGAAGCTTGTTCACCAATTCGCCATCACTAGCAACCACCAAAATTCCCAAGCCGTAATTTTGAACCGCATTTGCCAACGCTTGCTGTTGATTTCTTGGCAATGCAATAAGTTGTGCCGCATTAATAATGATAGCATCGAATGGCTTGAGCCCAGCCTCGGTGAGCCTGGACATTTCATTTACGTTTGTCCCATTGCTTTCATATCTATATTTATCAGTTGAAATCTGGCTTCTTATAAAGTAGTTGTGGCCTGATGCTTCGAGAAACTGCTTCAGGAATCGACTCTCGAATGTAGGAAAAGCATTTATTAGCAAAACATCAAATTTCTTTGCTGGATTTATAATAACGGGGATAGACTCGGCATTGATTAGCTGATCAGTAGCATCAAACTGACTAAGGGTAAGAACATACATGCCCACTGCTTTTAGCTTACAGCTGAGTTTAACCATATCTAATCCCTCACCTATAACAGCAGAATCATACTTCTCACCTAAGCCTTGCAGCACCAGTTTATGACCAGCGATACCGTTCGTTTTAACTGAAATTTCAATTTTCTCACCTTCATTGACTTCATTGAGATAACTAATATCGATGACTCCTGAAGGGGCAAGAGGTTTAATGAAGCTTATACTTCTATTACCCACCTTCCAAAGGTCATATTCAGGGATTCCGTAGCCATCAACGATAACATTTGGACTTAAATGAGATGATTGCACTGTATCTGACCATTCAATAAAACGGGCATTGGGATGAGCCAACATAAGACTATCCCGTTTGGTGCTTCCGTTGGTTAGCAGTATAGTTAAGTCATCGGTATTTTCTTTTATATAAAATGGTTTAAGCGCAAGTAGAACTAAGGAAGTAATGGCAAGCACTATGGCTATAACACGCGTCATTCTTTGAGTTTTATCTTGCCTTAGTAATTCAATCCAAGTCAACAGAACCAGCAATAAGAGTCCACCTATGAGGAAAAACTGCCAATTATCTACCTGCCGCACTCCCAACTTCTCAATCATTAGCAGTTTTGTTCAATTGGTTAAGGTATAATTTAGTCAGAGCATCTTTACTGCTGGCTTTGGTGACAGGTGTTGGAAGATTTTCAGGAATTGCCTGATGCAATTGATTTTGCACCTTTACAAGAATCTTAGGAAGCTCATCTTGTTCTACTTTTCTTATAGACAACTTTTGCAAGTTCTGAAGGGCATCTAAATACTTTACTGGCGACTCGATGGCAATGCCCCCTAATTCATCACCCGCTTTCTTAAAGATTGTTGCGTCATAATCCATAGTAACAGATGCTTTTAATTGCTCTATATAGTTTAATGCAGCAAGTATAGCAGGGTATTTAATCTCCTTATTCTCATTTTCATTAAAGCGAGTAAGTGTTTCTACTTTTTCTAAATCACCAGTCAACCTCTTTTCTTCCTTTATAGGAGGCGGATCAAAACCCATACGGTGCACATAAATTCGAGCATGGTTCTTTATCTCTTTGATTAACTCCAGCGCTTTATACTGATAAGGAAGTGACTTATGAGGCTCAAACAATCTCAAATAAAGCTCTGCATCCCACATTTCGTTCATCGCTGCTCTAAGTTTACCTTTTATAGAAGCTATGTACAACGTTGTTTCCTCAGGGTCATCATGATCATGCATGTAAGCTTTTAGTGGATCATCTTCATCCTCCTGTTCTTCTTCAGGCACCAGGTTGTGCTCATTTTCAGTATCATGAGCATGTGAATAGGCGGCCAAAGGGTCATTTTCATCCTGGGTTTCACCTAAACCTTCTTCAACCATCTCCTGAGTTTCCTCGGTAATGCCTGTTTCAAATTCCTCACCCATAAACTGGCCGTATTTAAGTCTCAATGCCTTTTGATCAAAACCTAACTCATTGCTTGTAAAATTGAAGTCCTTCTTAGCTAGTGTTGGTTTATTTTTAATGAGTTTCTCAGTATCGATAATAAGCTGGCGCTGGCTTCTGAAGTAATCAGGCATAAGATCAACACCCAGTGAGCCTTCAAGTGTAAATTCTATCTCTGTAGTATCTCTGATGCTAACAAAATAGGTTTCGGTTCTGGTACGGTTAGGATTGGGCTGCTTAATATCAAAAACCTCAACATAAAAGTATAACTCATCACCAGGCTCCATTTTTAGATCATCAAGATTGATAGACTTCTTTCTAACAGCTGATTTACTACCCATAGAAATTGGTTTATCAAACTCCAATTGCTCTTCTCTAAATTTTACAGACTCGCCAGACCCTTTACTTACAGTGGCTATGATAGACGCAGCAGCCAGTCCATAATCATCACGCATTTCAGTGGTAAACATAACATCTTTAGGATCTTCAATCTCCAGCTGAGTAAACCTATTGAGATCAGTTATCTCAGCAACAGGTACTTCATCTTCTATGGCAATAAGTTGATAAATATCTGATTCATAACGAGTTTCAGCCTCATCAAAAAACACAAACTTGTAAAATCCTGATTCTTCCAGCGAAAGACTGACCTGATACTTATCGTTGCGCTTTGTAAAGTTGAATTGGCTGCCACCAACCGTTTCTATCAGAACTTTATTAATGGGTTGGTTGAATTCTAGTAACCAATTAACCCTTGATCCTATTAGAGCAGCAACATTCATTTGAGCAGAACTCGTGGACTTTAGGCCTGTATAGGCTGGTGGTCTGACACTGACAGTTTGAGTTAAAATTTTGGCTGGCTCTTTCTTTACAGTGGTATCAGCTGAATTAAATATTATTGGGCTAGTATTCTGATTATCATTGTTTGGATGCAAAGACTCAAAAGCCGGTGATATGTTTATTACCCAACTTATGAGCACCATTATAACAAAAGGGCCTAACATCCTCAACAAGTGTAGCGGTGGATAGATTTGCTTAGCCATCTGAGCTATTCTGTTACTGATTCGTTGCTGTTGTAAAGTGGCTAAAAATGAAAGGCTTGAAGTATCACTGATCAGCAGGTAAGCACTATTTTCAGCATCCTCAAGCTTTAAATCCACCCACTGAGCACTTCTTTTGATATCAACCTTCCAAGGCTTGAAATACAGAAGTAGCAAGGTATAAATGGGCACTAAAACCAAAATAAGGTGAACATTACCAAGTCCAATCCCATACTTTGAATTGATCACATACACCAAAGACATCAAGCCTACCAGCCATAGTACACTTTCAAGCACCAAAAGCCCTCGCCATTGGTTCTTTAATCGGTTTAATATTTTGTATCCTGAACTCATAGGGCCTTTTTCATTGATACAAATCTTTCAAACACCAGTACTATAAACAGCAATACCCACAACCAATACTGATTTCCCGCTTTACTCTGCACTTGCAGTGTTTCAATATTCGAATCCCTAACCGGATTTAGTTGTGATGCAGAAACAACTCTTTGATCATTATTATCAACAGGCAATTCATAAAACATCTCCAATAACCTATTAGAAAGATCATTGGCTAACACATTATCATAATTTAGTCTGGAGTTCAAATGATAGGTTCCATTGTCAATTCCTTCATACAATAATGGTTTGAACTTATCTTCTTTTATACTTATAGATTTTGTCCCGCTATCAGCCATAGCAGCATCTGACAGCCAGATCAACCAATCAAATTCAGAGGTTAATTCTTCTCCTTTTTGAACTATTACTTTTATTGGGAAACCTGTATATTCTGCTATTCCTCTGATTTGAGCCTCCAAAATGGTTTTATCTTTCAAAAACTCATCTTCATATACCAACACCACCTTCAGCGTGTCTATTCTCTTTAACGGTATCCCATTGAGCTGGTCTTCTAGCTTAACTTCATTATCCTCAATTATCACTTTATCAGGTAATTCAGCAACTACTTGCTTTGTGTAGATCGTAGAAAACCCATCAGAACTACCATAATACAAGATATAATTATCACTCAACTGATAGGCTGCAGCCAGATACTTTTTCGTTACTAGGGGGTCAATTGATATAAGACTTAATGTCTTATTGATTTCCGGTCTTTTACCCTTGGTCATAGCCAATGCTTGTTTGGAAAAAATTATGATCGAGTCTGCATTCAGCTTATTCAAATCATTTGTTAGCGCCCACAGGCTTTGAGGTTGGTCATTCACCTCCTCTTCAGGGTCATAAACAGAAAGGTTATCAACCATTAGCCTTATTTCATATTGGTCACCCATACTATCGAGGGCATGCTTAACCCTTTCATCTTGTATGATATCAGGATCTATCAGCACCACATTTTTTGAGAGTTGGTTCCGCCCTATTATCAGGCCAGCCATAAGAAATGATACAATACTCAACACCAGACACCTTAGTAATAACAGAAATACTTCGTTAAGCTGAATACTTTTTGATTGATTAGAATCTTGTGTTGGAACGAATTGGATACTACCTACCTTAATTACTTTGGCCTCCTTTTTATTCCACAGATGGATGGCAATAGGGATAAGGAAACCCAGCAAGGCGAAGAGATATGTGCTGCTGACAAAATTCATTAAAGCAATGTCATTCTTTGTTTTAAGAATAGATTAATAACCTCTCCAATATTGTCCTTTATATTGAACATAGTATAATCAATACCATTATGCAGCATATCAGATTTGGTCTTCTCAAGATGTTCATTCATAGTAGCCAAATAGCCTTCCCTAACTACTGAAGCATCTACTTTAACACGTTTATGAGATTCCAAGTCTTCAAGCGTAACAGCACCTTTATAATTCATTAAAAGCTCATTATCGGTCATAACATGGATAACAATGACCTCATTTCTTTTGGTCTTAAGTCGATTAATGAAACTCGTAAGTTCACCATCAGTCTCATACATGTCAGTAACAAAGACAATCAATTCTTTATGTCGAAAATCATGTAAGGCATCAGTGGATGTTCTTGAAGAAGGCCATTTTCCCTCACTTTTAATTTCTAAAAGCTGATGTAAAAACCGGTTGAGATGTTGCGTCTGTACTTTAGGGTGAAGGGCAAATAATTGGTTTTCATTTAAACCAAAAAGCCCTATGGCATCACCCTGATGTTTGGCCAAATAGCCCAAGGTTGCTACCAAAAATCTGGTATAATCCATTTTAGAAAGATCACCGTCTGCATGCTGCATTGAATTACTGGCGTCAACAATGAATTTGACTGATATGTTTGTGTCAATTTCAGATTGCTTTATATAATACCTTGATGAACGCGCCAGCATTTTCCAATCTAACAACCGCAAATCATCTCCTGGCTCGTAGCTCCTGTATTGGCTAAACTCCATGCCAGCACCAACCCTTCTACTAGTATTAAGGCCAGAGAAATAACCTTCTACCACAACCCGTGCAATAAGCTCCAAGCCCTTGATAGAGTTGAGTATTTCAGGTTTTAATAAGGATTGGTAATCAGTTTTCACCTCAGTAATTATTTTTTACCGTTAACAGGTAATTGTATGGTTTTCAAAAGGTTATTTGTCACATCATCTGAAGTAATACCTTCAGCTTCAGCTTTAAAATTAACCAGCACCCTGTGACGCAACACGGGGTAAGCCACACTTTGGATATCTTCCAATGTCACTCCAAATCTTCCTTTCTGCAGTGCTCGTGCCTTAGCCGTAAGTATAACAGCCTGTCCCGCTCTTGGCCCAGCTCCCCAACTTACCCACTCTTTCACATATTCGTTCGTAGTGGTTGCTGGCCTTGTAGCCCTAACTAATTTGCTAACCATAGAAACCAAGTCGTCACTAATAGGAACATCACGAACCAGTGCCTGAAGTTTAACAATCTCCTCCCCAGTCATAACAGCCTCAGGCTGAGCACCTTTTTTACCGGTTGTGTTTTTAAGAATGGCAGTCTCTTCACTTTCCTCTGGATAACCAATTCTTATATATAACAAGAACCTATCTAATTGCGCCTCAGGCAGCGGAAAGGTTCCTGCCTGTTCGATAGGGTTTTGAGTTGCCAATATAAAGAATGGCTTCTCAAGCTTATAGGTTTTACCTGCATAAGTAACCTCAAACTCCTGCATCGCCTCCAGTAAAGCTGATTGTGTCTTTGGTGGTGTTCTGTTTATCTCATCTGCCAATACAATATTGGAAAAGATTGGGCCTTTATTGAATTCGAAAAACTTTTTACCAGTAGTGTGATCCTCCTCTAAAATCTCGGTACCCACTATATCAGATGGCATCAAATCAGGTGTAAACTGGATCCTCCTAAAGTCAAGGTCAATGGCCTGAGAAAGCGTTCTGATCATCAGGGTTTTCGCTAAACCAGGCACACCTTCAAGCAACGCATGACCACCAGCCAAAAAAGTGATTAAAAGCTGATCTATTGCTTCCTCCTGCCCGACAATAACTTTAGCAATCTCCTTTTTAAGGGCTTCCAGCTTATCAACAAGTGCTGTTACTTCAGCTTCAGTCTGTACAATTTCTTTGCTCATATTAAATGTAATTTCATACCCTCATGGCTCGAAACAAATCCCAATTTCTCATAGAATTTAATCGCCTCGGGTCTCTTTTTATCTGTTGTTAATTGCACCATATGAGCGCCTTTATCTTTCGCAAGCTCAATGGCCTTATTTATCATTAATTGTCCTAATCCTGTACCTCGTAACTCTTCATAAACCCTAACTCCTTCAATCTGGGCTCTTATTCCACCTGAGTAAGTAAGGTTCTGGATAAATGTCAGTTGGAAAGTCCCTACCACTTTATTGTCCTTCACAGCTACGAAAACAGAATTATTAGGCTCCTGTTTTATTAAATCAAATGCTTTGACATAGCGCTGATCTATTTCATCACTGCTCTTCTCTCTTCCTGCACCTAATGTATCATTGTGCAAAAGGTCAACAATGGCCTGCAAGTCCTTATTTTCTGCTTCTCTAAACTCCATAAATCAAGATGTTAAAGCATACAATACAATATTTACTGCAAACCTGGTATTGTCTATTTTATACCAACGTTTATTTCTAAAGTCATAATCCCACTCACATCCATAGTCCTTATTGCTGTAAAGCACTCCAATTCTCCCATTCACCTCTATAGCCTTGAGATAGTCATGAACTAAATCATCACCCCAACCATTTAACTCTTGTGAAGTAGTGGGTGGCCCATCTTCAAAAGTGAAGAAGGCATTATAGATATCATGATCATTAGGGATCTTCTTTAAGGCATCATTGCCAAAAATCTGTGCCATTTGCTCTTCGAATGATTTGGCAAAAAGTCCATCTATATCATGATTACAATCATCTACAAACACAAAGCCTCCGTTGTCTATATATTTTTTAAAGTTGTCTCGTTCTTTAGGAGAAAACTGTACCAGCTTATGCCCTGACAAATAGCAGAAAGGACATTTGAATAAATCATTACTGCTTAAAGAAATAATATTCTCCTTAGTATCAATTTTCAATGTAGTATACTCCACCAATGAATTCAGGAGGTTTGATGGCATACGCTGATCTGTATCCCAATCTCCTGATTCGTATTGAAGTCTCGTAAAGAAAAATGTACCTGCAGGTCTTTCTGTCATCAAATAATTATTCCTCTCTTCTATTAAAACCTAACGATTTATAACTGCAATTTGTGCGGTAATTGATTCAAGTAGTAACTGAATTACATAAGTGGTTTCCATTCATGTTCTTTTGATACTGATTATCAATTATTTAAACGTTTCCATAAAAACATTCGTAATGAGCCTCTGTTACAATGAAAAAAGGTCACTTAGATTAAAATAAGTGACCTTTTAAATAAGTTAACTCAAGTTAACTTATCGATTGCAAAATTTATACCGCATCCGATAAACTAGTAAATGTAAAGTCTCTCACCTTCATGTAAGGGATAAGATTTCCATTAACTCTCTCCTGCTGACCTAATGTTTCCAGATTATTCAACATGATAATCGGGCTTTCATTAAATCTGAAGTTTTTAATAGGATACTTTATTTTTCCGTTTTCAATAAAGAAAGTACCATCTCTAGTCAAACCAGTATATAATAAGGTTTGAGGATCTACAGTTCTGATATACCATAGTCTGGTCACCAAAATACCTCTCTTTGTATCTTTGATCATGTCCTCAAGAGAAGCGTCTCCTCCTGCCATGATACCATTACTTGGAAAAGGCACTGCTTCAACTCCTTTTTCCTTAGCCCAATATCGGCTATAGAAAAGGTTCTTAGCAACACCATTCTCAACTATTGGCATTCTTTTCAAAGGTTGACCTCCACCATTCCATGGAGCAGAAGGCACTTCTTCATTCATTGGATCCGTCCAGATATTAACACGTTCGTCAACAATCTTTTCACCCAACTTAGTACCTCCACCTTCTTTAGACATAAAACTTCTTCCTTCATCTGCATTTCGAGCATTGAAAGAGAAAAGCATATTGTTTAAAAGCTGTTCAGAAGCTGATGGTTCCAGAATTACTGTATACTTACCTGGCTCTATTGCCTGGGCTTTTCTCGACATCAATGCTTTATCAATAGCTCTTTTAGATGCCATTGAAGCTTGCAGCTTATCAATATCAGTAGCATCTCTTGTAGCCCAACCAGAACCGGTACCATCATTGGTACGCATGGTCACAGTGAAATTCGCATTGGTAGATTTATTGTATGCAAAAAGTCCCTTAGAATTCATCATGGCTGCGAAGCCATTAGAATCATTTAAGAAACCAGCCGCAGTGACATCTTTTGCAGCCGCAGGATTAATACTATCAGCAGCCACCTGAGCTCTAAACTCCGGAGTTATGTTTGCAGTAGCCTCTATATAAGTTTTAGATTCATCATATTGCTGAGGGCCTAAGGGCTCCATAAACTCTGGGTTTTCAGGAGATAATTTTGCTAACTCCTCAGCTCTACGAACTACCTTTTCTAAAGATGCATCATCAAATTCATCGATAGTAGCGGTACCAGATTTTAGGCCAAAACTAGATTGTACTACCAGGGTTTGGTTTGAGCGATAACCTGCAGTGGATACTGTATTTCTTGCATATCGGATATTTCCACTCTCGCTACCACTTAGATTTACTTCACACGTATCAGCTTTTGAAAAAGACAGCGCCTTTTCCATGATTTTACGTGCTTGTTCTTTTGAATATATTGCCATTGTTTTAATTCAATTTATGGTTTAACAAATCATTAAATGGTTCTGCCAGTATTAATTACATTAACACCATCAAAGCGAGTAGTTGAACTACCATGAGAAACTGCACTTACCTGTGAAGGCTGGCCTTTTCCATCGAAGAACGAACCAAATAAACGATAATCGTCTTTGTCACAAATCTTAGAACATGAGTTCCAAAACTCTTGCGTATTAGATTGATAAGCCACATCATTCAACATGCCTTCAACCTTACCATTTTTGATTTCATAGAACGCAGTACCGCCAAACTGGAAGTTGTAACGCTGCTGATCAATTGAATAAGAACCCCTACCGGCTATATAAATACCCTTTTCAACATCTTTAACCATGTCGTTGATAGAGTACTTCTCTTTACCTGCCTCAAGCGAAACATTTGGCATCCTTTGGAACTGGACGTCATTCCAGCTCTGAGAATAGCAGCAACCATGAGACTCATTTTGGTCAATCATATGAACCTGATCTCTGATGGCCTGGTAGTTTACTAATACACCATCTCTAACCAAATCCCATTTCTTACAGGCAACTCCTTCATCATCATAACCTACAGCACCTAATGAGCCAACCTGAGTTTTGTCAGCAACCAGATTCACCTTGTCGCTACCATATTTAAAGTCTCCGGATTTCCATTTATCAAGTGTAGCAAAGCTTGTACCTGCATAATTGGCCTCATAACCCAATACTCTATCAAGCTCCAGTGGGTGACCCACAGACTCGTGAATTGTTAACCCTAAATGGTTAGGCTCCAATACTAAGTCATACTTACCAGGATCAACAGATTTTGCAGTCAGCATTTCTTTGGCCTGCTTAGCAGCTAAAGTTGCATCTTCTACAATATCATAACTCTGACGGTACAGGTTCATTCCTGTTCCTTCTGGACCAGCCAATTTCTCAGAATCCAAGCCATCCATATATTCGTAACCCATGCCCATTGGTGCACTCATTGCCTGACGAGTTTTGAATTTACCATCACCAATTGCGGTAACGCCAAAAGTTGGCCAGATTCTATGAACATCCTGATCGATATAAGATCCGTCTGTAGACGCAAAATATTTCTGCTCATTGACCATGAACAATGCTGAATTAACATAATTAGCACCATTTTCCATGGCTGCTGCATTAGCAGTAAGCAATAGATCCACCTTTTCAGAGATAGGCACATCTTTAAAATCCTTTTTAATAGGTGTCTTCCAACTAACCTCTCCCTTACCTTTTACAGGTGCCAGCTTCACAGGATCAGTTTGGATTTTTGAATTGGCCTTGGCAATAGCCACTGCCTGATTGGTAGCTTTCTTAATGCCATCTGGTGATACATCATTAGTAGATGCAAAACCCCAGGTGCCATTTGTAATAACTCTTATACCTATACCAAATGACTCGGTATTAACTACGTTTTGCACTTTGTCTTCTCTTGTAAACACATACTGATTCAGATATCTTCCGATACGTGCATCTGCATATGTTGCCCCAAGTGATTTTGCTGTATTGAGTGCCACATCAGCCATCATTTTCTTCTGAGCCACGTCCATTCCTGGCGTTAGCAAAGCTTCAGCAGAAATTGACTTACCCATTAATGAAGTAGGCAACATCATAGCACCTGCTCCCAGACCGGCTAACTGGACAAAATCTCTTCTTTTCAAGTTTCCTCCTTTTTTTAGTTTGACTTAATATTTTAATTTGAGTACGACCTCAACATTTAAGCTCACTATATTATAGGGGATATCAAAAGTCATTTATTTAAACGGTAAAATACTACGGTGTCAGGCTCAGCTTCAGAAATAAAAGAGATAAGAAAAATTATCCATATTGATATGGATGCTTTCTATGCTTCCGTGGAGCAGCGTGACAACCCTGACCTACGAGGAAAACCAGTTGCCGTTGGTGGTTCCGCTGAGCGGGGTGTTGTAGCTGCGGCAAGCTATGAGGCCAGGCAATTTGGTGTAAAATCTGCTATGCCTTCCAAAATAGCAGCCTCACGCTGCCCACACCTCATATTTGTAAGACCAAGATTTGATGCTTACAAAGCTGTTTCGCAACAGATAAGGTCTATATTTTATGATTACACAGATCTTGTGGAGCCACTATCGCTTGATGAAGCATATTTGGATGTAACCTCTAATAAAAAAGGCATGCTATCAGCTACAAGAATTGCGGTAGAGATCAGAAAGCGAATCTTTGAAGAAACACAGTTAACGGCCTCAGCAGGTATCTCCTTAAATAAGTTTTTGGCTAAAACCGCCTCAGATGTTAAAAAGCCGAACGGACTTTTTTTAATACCGCCAGATCAGGCTGAAGGGTTTGTAGAAAAAATGGCTATTGAGAAGTTTTTTGGTATTGGAAAGGTGACAGCTGAGAAAATGCACAAAATGGGCATTAGCACAGGTAGAGATTTAAAAAAATGGACTGAACTATCATTGGTTGACAGATTTGGCAAATCCGGGCATTACTACTATCAAATAGCGAGAGCAATAGACAATAGAAAAGTAAACCCGAACAGAATTCAAAAATCACTGGGTGCCGAAAATACATTCTCTTCAGATTTAATGAACTATGAGTCAGTTAGAAAAGAGTTGATAGAAATTAGTGAAGTGTTGCATAGAAGAATGGAACGCTCTAAGACCGTAGGCCGAACGTTGACTGTGAAAGCAAAGTACACAGACTTTAGAACTGTAACCAGAAGCAAAACCCTAGATCAATGGATTGAAAGTATAGAACAGATACAATCCATTTATGAAGAACTTCTTTCCTCAATACCCATAGAAAATGGCATTCGCCTTTTAGGGCTTTCTTTGAGCAACTTGAATCATGAGGAGCAGGAAGAAGAGCAACCTAAAATTCTTCAGATGACGCTGGAGTTTTGATTAATTGCTATTTTTAGCTGTGTCGAATAATTTCTTAACCAACCTGAGCGAGTTAACTGATGTAGATAGTAAACTTCTACGAACAGCATTTCATCTTTTTATAAAGCCACGACAAGTTTTAGAAGATAAAAAAGGGCACTATTCGTCAGCATTAAGGTATGCCCTCACCCTTATCGGGGCATTTTTGTTTTTAATATTTTTAGCTGACAGCATTTTTTATGAAGATGGATTTGTAAACTACTGGCGCGTGCCTCTGCGTTTGCAAGAGCATATAAAGCTAAAATCTGATATAGAGGAGGATTTCTCCGGTATAATTTTAATGATAGGTACTATTCCGGCATTTTGGATACTTAGCAAGCTATTCTTTTTTAAGAAAAGGTCTTTATCCTACTTCCTAAATCTGTCTCTCTATTTGCTCACGCAGCTAACAATCATTTCTGTATTATTTTATTTCATTTCTACCGCATATGTTGGAGATACATCTTTGCCTTTTGCCATTATTAACATTACCTACTTTTTCTATTTTGTTATCAATATCAAAATGGAAAGTTGGTATCTTACTATCATTAAATTCGCTATCTCTGCTGTTTTAGCAATTATTTCATTTAATGCTATATGGCCCTTTAGTCATAATCTTATTACTATTCTTTTTAAATATCCAGAAAAAGAATATTCCATTGAGCTTGCAGATAAATCCTTATTTATAAACAAAGCTGAAAAGGCAACAGACTTTACAGGCTATGCCGATATACTAAGTGCTGGAGACAATGCCTTTTATTTCATTGATTACTATCGATATGGTGTTGGATTCTTTGATTTTAATACCAATAAAAACTGGCATCATCCTATTATAAGAGATGGTGAATACCAAAGAGTGATAAGCCTATTAACTTCTTCAGAAAACAATATATTAGTTGTTACTGGGGAGTCAGATAGTTATAAAGAGGACTTCAAATTCTTAAAATTATATTCAAGATCAGGCAAGGAGCTTTTTCATTTCAATTTTGATGATGACATACTAATTTTTGACATTCAATTAATAGCGTCCGACACAGGTTCATTTGAGTTGTTAATTCCAAATCAGGGTAATGGACTGAACCAATATGAATACCAGAAAATGAGTTTCGTTAATATTAATAATAAATGGAGTCATCATTTTGAAGACTATTTGAACCTGAACCTGCGACTAAGTAGTATCTCTAATCTAAATGACCAAAATAAGATCGGAGCTGTTGTGTCTAAACCTGATATACATTATGCTAATTTCGGTATGGCTCGCTATGACTCTACATGGAACCTATTATGGCACACCAACATATATGACAAGTCTAACCCTTATGATCCCATTGTACCCATTCAATACATTATTAGCGAGGAGAGCAATGAGATAATAACTCAACATAGCCTGGCTAATGATACCTTGGTTTTCTGCATTATTACTAGCCTTAATCTTGAAAACGGTACTCTTCTATGGAGAAAGGAAATTAATATCCCCGCTGATTTTACCGAGTTTCATACATTGGGTCATGATGATAATTACATATATCTGGCTGGTGAGAGTCATAAAGAAATATCTAAATGGCCATGGAAACCACGTTTTCACGCAGGCTTTATAGCTAAACTTGACAGATCTTCTGGGGAGCTAATCAGCTACAAGCATTTTGGCAACAAAAGTATGGATGGACACACCAGGTTCAGCACTTTCACACAAACAGATTCTTCGTTGCAACTTATTGGTGTAGAAGAAGAAAATACACCATTTAGTTTAGAGTCAGCAAATAGAAAGCATTTTATTTGGGAGATTAAAAAGGGAGACATTTAGGCCATTCATAGTCAAATCAATATTGTCTTTCAACTTTTAAATGACTAACTTATTGGATACATATAATTCTCCATACCTAAATATTTAATCATGCATTATCTAAAACCTGTCAAATCCATATTATTAATAGTCGGTTTATTTTTGGTTGCTTCACTAAGCTCATGTAAAGACGATGATGATGAAGTTTTATTAGAGATTAACGAAAGAATAGTTGGAAAATGGACAGTTGCTGAAACAGTAGTATTAGGTTTTACAGTACCAGGAGATGGCTCATATGTTACCTTTAATGCATGCTCTGGCGGCACATGCACAGGTACAGACTATCTGGCTGAAGATGAATCTACAGGTACTTTCACCTATGAGTTTAAAAGCAGTGATACTATACTAAGCATCGATGATACCGATCCAGAAGGTGGTGGTTATGATGGCGAATGGACCATTGTGTCTTTTAGCAATAGTGAGCTAAACCTGACTGCAAGTACAATATTGGGTGAGGTAAGAATTAAATTCAAAAAATAGTTCCTACCAGAGTTTTGTTAAGCTGCTCATTTGAAGCAGCTTTATTTTTCCCAATAAACCTTGACAGCGGAAAGTCTATCTCCTTTATACCTTTCTTCTTCTATTAGTTCAAAGCCCAGCTTCGTATAAAAAGTAAGGGGCGAATTATAAGGACTACCATCTAACTTTATATAATCTTCATGATCCACCACCCAGCCACAGAGGTGTTCTTCTTCAGCTTTAAATAGTTCTATCAACCTTTTACCTATTCCCTTTCCCTGCAATTGGCTGTTGACAATAATTGAAAACCATCTTTCTCCATCTCTATCAAAAGTAACAATCCAACCGGCTAGTAATTGTTTGTCAAACAGTAGTTTATGTCTGGGACTACCCATCTTGCTCAGAAACTCATCAAAAGCATCAACATCTTTATAATTCAGACTAGCTGGGTATTCGTTATTCCAAAGGTCCAGCACAGCCTTCTTTTCAATAGCCAACAGTTCAGTTCTTGCTTGTTGGATCATACTTTACCTAACCTTAAAAAAATTGGAAACTTTATCAGCTTTAATTTCTCATTCCAATACTTTCTGATCTCTTTTTCCAAATCATCCACAGGGTCAAAGCCTTTAGCCTTTTCAAAATGCTTCACCGCAGACCATGTTTTTATATAACCAATATAATGATCTACCGACCATTTAGCAGTGAACTCAAATTCTGGGCTTACAATCTCGTGGTATGGAAATGGAGTGTTTTTGTATTGTTCATCAATATACTTTCTCTCATCATCCCAATAAGGCCCTACAATATCATGATAAAAATGATTCATCAACTCATTTACTTTATCATCAACTTCATGTAAACCATACCCAAACAAGGCAATGGTTCCATCAGGCTTCAACACTCTTTTTGCCTCATTATGAAATTTCTCAAAATCAAACCAATGATAAGCCTGGCCTACCGTAATAAGGTCAATGGAATTGTCATCAAAGCTCGTTTGCTCTGCCACCTGAACAGAATAATCTACATTGCCTTTTTCAATAGCATTATCAATCTGCCTTTCGCTCAGGTCTGTAGCTTGTACCCTATTGTAATGCTTTGACAATTCTGAGGCCACCTGCCCGTTGCCCGTTGCACAGTCCCAGGCAAGCTCTCTACCTTCTGTATTTGCCAAAATGAAATTATATAAAGCTTCGGGATATGCTGGTCTAAACCTAGCGTAATAAGCCGCATGACCAGAGAAGTTATCCTTCATTATCTTTTTTATTCAATTTATCCCAATCAAAATCTTTCTTACGAACATAAACTACCTTCTCCACCTCTGTGACGATTTCACCATCTTCATTTTTAATCTCACAAGTAAAAGAGTAGTCATTTTTTCCGATGGATTCTATCTCATTCTTAATAGCCTCAATCTTCTTTACCGAAATCTCAAATATGCAAGTAAGCTTTCCCCTGCCAGGCTTTAGATATTTAATACCTGCAGATTTGTCCACCACCAAATACTGACTTCCCAAATTAGCGGTCAGTATAAACATATACCAAGGATCGCACATTGAGTATAATGAACCGCCATAGTGAATACCAATCAAATTCTTATTGTACCAGCGCAATTTCATTGACACATCAAACCTCCTAAAATCATCACTGATATAATCCAAACTAATGCCCGTCCCTAGCATGGGTGGCCACCAGTTAATCAACTTCATTTTTGTTTTCTTACTTAGCATACATCAAATCTAAATGATCGTAAA
>NZ_SMLV01000132.1 GCF_009711525.1 Fulvivirga lutimaris | reverse complement strand
AGCTAAAAATACCTTAGATTGGTAAAATAAATATTAGTGATTAGTAGAATTCTCTTATGCTGATGTTTTCTGCAATCTTCACCTAACTAGGAATATGAAACAAGCAATTTTAATCACCTTTTCTATTCTACACTGGTTCAGCGTGACTGGACAAAATCAAGTTGAAATGAAATGGAAGATCAATGCAAACGACACTCTAATTTATACCACTGTAATGGAGCAAATAGATTCAAGTTATTTTGAAGCTGATTTTGGAGGGGTGTTTAGTGCCATCATAGACAGTACTTCGGATGAACACGCGAATAAGGCAAAAACAATGATGAAGGAGATCAATAATGCAATAGGTAAAACTCAATATGCTGTCCGTCTATTAAAACCAAAAGCCAATCTAATTAATATTGAAATGTTTACGATAGATGAAAAGCAGCCTATTAATTTGTCAGATACTCAAGATCAGAAGGAAACAGAAATGATAAAATCCTTTCAACAAATGATAAAAGGCGTTGTTCTTCGTGGTTCTATTTTTGATAATGGAACTATTCATAGTTTTTGGATAAAAAGGGCACAAAAGAATTTAATTGCGATGCTTTTCGAACTTCCAGGTAAAAAAGTTAGGGTTGGCGATACTTGGTCTTTGACAACGAATTTGATAGGTAATGACCAGAATTTTGTTTGTGACTCTTCTTACTACAAAAATGAGGTCAAACTAGTTGATGTAAAGGAAATCAATGGTGATCAGATTGCCGTTCTGAAATATGATTTGAAAGAATATGTTAATGGTGTTTTTAATATGCCAAATATGTTTGGGCAAGGAGGCTCAAAGCCTACTATAATGAGCTTCGGGTTTAAAGGAATTGCAGAGTTTTCAATTGATAAGGGAAGATGGGTCTCATATGACGGAGTAATGTTTGGAGACGCAACTGGTGTAATGAATACCAAACAAAGGGTTAAATATGCTTTATTTGAACAAGATAACAACTAGCTGACATTTTTTTGAAACGACTACAATACAAAATAAGAATGGAGATTGATACCATGTTATTCAACATTTGCAATGTCAAATCCTTATCATAGAATTTGCAATCCGCATAATCACAACTCACATTAAAATAAGATTCTGGCCTGCCTGCCGCAGGTGCGCTCAAGGCTGGAAAGACAACGGACACGGCCTGTTCCGTCATTCCTGAGAGCTTGCCTGTCCGGCAGACAGGCGTAGCGAGTCAGGAATCTCTTTTGATAGGTAGATTTCGGTCTTTCTCGTTCCTCCAAAACCGTAATGACGCTCTTTGTAAAAGTGAATACGGTCTACTCAATCCCATACTTCGTCATCTTCCTGTACAGTGTGCTTCTGCCAAAGCCTAGTGTTTTAGCGGCAGAGGTGAGGTTGCCATTATGCTTTTCTATGGCCTTTAAAATGGCTTCTTTTTCTATGTCTTCCACATTCAGAGAAGTTACAGTGGTTGTAGTTGGCCCTTTTTTCTCCTTAATCATGAAGTCATCAGCCATCAATGTATCTCCATCAGACATAATTACCGCACGCTCCACGCTGTGCTGCAGCTCACGCACATTGCCCGGCCACGGGTAGCTGTTGAGCTTGTCCCAGGCTTCATCTGCTATTTTTTTGATAGGCTTGTCATATTTCTTGGCGTATTCTTTTAAAAAATGATTGGCTAAAATTTCAATATCACCGTCACGCTCCCGGAGCGGAGGGAGGTCCAACTCAACGGTATTGATTCTATAAAGTAAATCTTGCCTAAATTCTTCTCTATCTACCATGCCGCCAATATCTTTATTGGTAGCGCATATCAATCTGATGTCTATATCTACCGGTTTATTGGCGCCAACACGGGTCACCTGGCGGTTTTGCAATACAGATAATAAACTGGCTTGCTGTTTGGCTTCAACGTTTCCGATCTCATCCAAAAACAGGCTGCCTTCATTGGCAATTTCTATGCGCCCCATGCGGTCGTTCTTGGCATCAGTAAAAGCGCCTTTGTTGTGTCCAAACAGCTCAGATTCAAAAAGGCTTTCTGACAAAGAGCCTAAATCCACTTTTATAAAGTTCTTTTTGCTTCTTTTGGATAGCTGATGAATGGCTCGAGCTACCAGCTCTTTACCAGTGCCATTTTCACCCATAATCAGCACATTGGCATCGGTAGCAGCTACTTTCTGTATGGTCTCATACACCTTGGTCATGGCTTTAGATTGCCCCACTAAAGCACCCATTTCCTTCTGGATGTCAGACTCCAGGGTCATTCGGGTATTATCAAGATGGTCGATTTTCTTTTTAGATTCCTTGATGGACCTGACATTAATGGCGGTGGTCAGCAGTTTTTCCTTTTCCCACGGTTTAACCAAAAAATCAATGGCACCTTCTTTCATACACTCCACAGCCAGCTGAATATCACCATAGGCGGTGTTCATTATCACATGAATATTGTCATCCAGCTCTTTGATTTTTCTAAGCCAGAAAAGACCTTCATTTCCGGTAGTTGCTCCGGTCTGAAAGTTCATATCGA
>NZ_SMLV01000286.1 GCF_009711525.1 Fulvivirga lutimaris | reverse complement strand
TTGGGAGTCACCACTAACACCTTTTAAAGGTGCTGTGCCAATAACCTTTGAGCAAGCTTCTAATAGAGTTCATTTACAGATAGACTTTGACAAGCTAAACCGCCCGGTTGTAGTCCATGTCAAAATAGGGAAGCATTATAAGGACTTTGAAGGCAGGTTTGGAAACCTCTATATAAACGCTCCGAAGACTGTTATTAGTTATGATGACAAAGTTGAACGACATCACTTCTTTGATAGGTTTGGGAATCAGATTTCCGTAATGGGAGATGTTTATGAAAAGGTGTATTCAAAAGATGAGTATGGAAGAAATTTAAACCTTGAATTTATAGACTCCCAAAGACTTCAAACTAAGGATATGTTTGGCACAAAAGTCTACCACTGGACCTATTTAGATGATGGTAGAGTAATAGAAGAAAGAAGAGATGAAAATGATAGCTTACTACCTTTGAGAGGAGGGTTTCAGTTTCTTAGGACCAGAATCACTTTCGGGCCTGACGGATACCCTGCCATTTTGGATAACATTGACGAAGAAGGAAATCTGGCAGCTTCAGAAAGTGGTGCAGCGAGGCTAAAATACTACTATGATTCTCAAGGCAGGTTTTTAAAGTGGGAAGTTTATGATACCGAAAATAATCCTGCTATCGGACCTTCTAATACTGCAGGAGAAGTAAACTCATTTAATGGTTACGAACTTGATGAAATCACTTTTTATAACAAAGAAAAAGAACCTGCCCTTCACTGGTCTGGAGCAGAAAAATGGAAATTCGATAAAGACCAATATGGTAATTTCACCCGATTAACATTTTTGACTGCTGCCGGAAGACCTATGACAGGTATAGGTGGTTATAGCACTACAGTCTACCAATGGTCTGATGATGGCCGCTTTCTACTTTCTCAGTTTTATCTGGATGCTAACGGAGATAAAATAGCAAACCCTAATTCGAATGTGCATAAAGTGGTTCATCAAAGAAACAATAATGGTACAATTAAAGAATCCAGATATTATACCACTAATGATCAACTGGTTGGAAGAAAACGAGATAATGTAGCGGTTATAAGGTACCTATATGATGATAATGGGGTAAAGATTGGAGTTGAATATTTGGATGTAAATCAGAACGTTGTAAAAAAGTAAACATTAAAATTTGATCAAATATGAAGTACACATTTACCTTTTTTTTGCTAGCTCTGATGCATCTTAATGTTGCGAAGGCTCAATCGGATAAGCTTACTGTTGCCAATAACTTCTTTGATGCTTATGAGCAGATGGACTTTGATAAAATGGGGTCTTATTGGGATGATTCGCTAAAATTTCAGGATTTGATAGTCTCTGAGCTGTATGGCTTAGAAGAAACACAGTATGGCCGAGAAACGATGCTAAAGCTTTGGAAAAAGGTTTTTAGTAAAAAGCCTAATTATATGGACATCTCCATTCTGGACCAGTTTGTAAGTGGTGATTATGTGGTTACTCATTTAATGTTAGAGTCCTCGATATCCAGAGGTGAAAAAACAGCAATTTCAAATGGTGAAATGTTCACCATATTTAAAATTGTAAATGACAAAATTACCGAACACCATGACTTTGGAGATTATTATAGGTGGGATAGACAGATGAAATCAGTAATGGAAGGAAAACACAACGTTGATTACCCTGAGGCTACTAATATCAAGATAGCAAGAAATTACATTAAAGCCTATGCCAGCGGAGATGTGGAAACCATGGCATCATTTTATGCTGATCAGATTGATTTTAAAGACCTAACGGCTAAAAATGTTTTCAAATCACAGAACTACGAGCTGCAAGGAAAAGACAAGGTAAAATCGTTTTGGAAGGGGGTTTTAGTTGACTCAAATCCAGGGTTTTTAAATGTTGAAATTGATGGATTGTTTTATGCCAGCAACTTTGTGATGCTTAATACAAGGTTTTCAATGGTTTTACCTAAAACGTGGACTGGAGGAAAGGAGGGAGTGTATGTAAATATTCCTATAAAGACCATTCTTCAAATAAAAGAAGGTAAGATTATAAAACATTTTGACTTTGCTGATTATAACGTCTACAATAAGCAAATAGCCCTTCAAAAGTGAAATAATTGACTTATTGCCAGCATGTTTATTTAGAATATCGATTTAGTAATTAATGCCCCTATGATTTGCCTGATGCAATCTATTTGGTCTGAAAAGTTTGTCCATAAAACGAACCTCTTGCTATCAGATACCGCTAAATATAGTCCATCTAATTTGATAGGACCTTTTGCAATACCTTTTTCTGAGTAAAAGTTTTATTAATAGGTTTCTTAGCATTCGTATTAAATAAACATTTATGAAACACACCATTTTATCTTTTTGCCTATTGCTAGTGGTATGTGCTAGCACCGCACAAACTAAGTACAGTAAAATAACATCTGAAACTGAAAGAGTTACTAAGGAATATATTAAAAACTATTTCGATTTCAATTTTGACAAACTGAAAGAGTATATGCATGATAGCATTACATTTCAGGATCCAACGGCCAAGTTCGTCTTTGCAGGAAAGTTGGTTGAGGGCAAGGAGGCGCTTTACAAGTTTTTCACCAATAACTATGCGTCAATTAACTCATCAGAAGTTGAAATACAACGAGAGATAATATCTAGCGGGGTAGGTATTTATGAGATCAACCTTACATGGTCTTTTGCAAATGATAACCCAAAGAAAGAAATTGTCATTGAAAAAATGCCAATGGTAATAGTGCTGGCGACTAAAGATGGCAAGGTAATTCAACATAGAGATTATGGTGACTACAAGGTTTTTATACAGCAGTATGAAAATCAGCTTAAAACCGAGGGTTAATTTCTATGAAAAAGACAGTTCATTTTGTTGTATGTATGTTTGTGTTGAATATGGCTGCCCACGGGCAGTCATATCCTATCAACCTGTCTGAGCTTTCTGAGCAGGAGTTGATTTTTACCATGTCAAGCGGAAGAGATTCCTTAGGCTATTCTAAAATAACAATAACACATACCAATAGTAAATGGAGTGTTAGCGAAAAGGCTCATCTGAAGTCTAGTTTTGAGCTTGAGGAAGAAATGACAACGTATCTCAATGACCAACTGAGTTGGGATTCCGTTTATGTTAAAGGCGCTTTTAATGTCACTAAAGCATTTCAGTCATTTTCGAAAGTCAGTGGCATTAGGTTGATAGCAGAATCAAATTACAATCAACTATTTGGAAAGGAATACAGCAGTTTGGATACAACATTGAGAGCACCAGCAGTGGAGCGCTTGTCTTCGTTATTTTTATTCCCAACGCTTATTGATTTTACCCAAAAGGGCCATTATCAGTATTGGCAATTTAATCCGACAGACTGTGAATTTAGGCTGGTGACAGTGACCAAAACTTCTGATCAAATTATTGACACATCAAAGGGAGAGGTTGAAACCTATAGATTGGAATTTGCTGGAGGAGTAGCCGAGCAGGTGCTCTTTATATCGAAAACATCACCAAGAAAGATAGTTAGAATTGAATTTAAAGACAGTGATTGGGTGTATACTTTGAATTAACATTCATTTTACACTAACGGTGTTGACACCCGTTTAACTATTTCATACTTTAGACAAGTTCTAAATTCTGTAAGCCATGCATATAAAGTGCATGGCTTTTTAATCTTACACCTGTCAGTCTAAATGAAATATATTCTATTCGGCTTATTTATCTTTAATTCCATATGGGTAAGTGGTCAGAATATATTAGAATATAAGTTTAAGGGTAGTGAAGAATCAAAACCATTGTCCCAGGTTCTAAATGAAATTAGTGATACAGAAGGAGCCAGATTCTTTTTTTTACCAGATTGGATTGAGGACATACAAGTTGATAAAGATTATTCAGGAAAGACATTAGAAGAAGTACTGAATATACTGTTTGATGGCAAGGAGCTAGGGTTCATATCCATGTATCCCGATGCTTTGGTAATCATTAAAGATCCATCAAATGCCATAAAGAGGAAACAGGCTATTCAGACAGCTTTAAGTCAAGATAGTAAAATTGATAACTATAGATTTGGTTCTCCAGATCAAATGCAGCGAGGAAAAAATGTTACAATATCAGGTAAGGTTATAGACATTAAAACTGAAGAGCCATTGCCATACACCAATGTGCAGGTTACTGATACGGATGCGATAGTTACTACGGATGAGCAAGGAAACTTTGAAGTCGAATTAGCTCCAGGGTCGCATGTTTTAAAATTCAGCTATATAGACTATGACCCAACTATTATTGACCTAACTGCTTACACAAATGGAGTAGTTAATGTTGAAATGGAAAAGCAATCTGTTCTATTGGATGAGATTATAATCCAAGGTCAGGCTAACCAAGAAATGGCAACCAGCAGAATTGGGGAAACTCAACTAGTAATGAAGGAGTTGAAGCGAGCGCCAGCATTTCTCGGGGAGGTTGATTTAATAAAGCAAGTACAAATTTTACCTGGAGTAACCACTGTTGGAGAAGCTGCATCAGGTTTTAATGTTCGCGGTGGTAGTGTTGATCAAAACTTAATACTCTATGATGGTTTGCCAGTCTTTAATAGTTCTCATGTTTTTGGTTTTTTATCCGCCTTTAATTCTGATGCAATAAGTGAGGTCTCTTTTTTTAGAGGGGGAACACCGGCAAAATATGGTGGACGGATTTCATCAGTTCTGGATATTCAATCAAAGGATGGAGACTTTCAGGGGTGGCATGTTAAAGCGGGAATAGGTATGGTTACCAGTAGTTTGATGGTAGATGGGCCGCTTAAAAAGAATAAAACCTCTATCTCAACCTCATTAAGATCCACCTATAGCAATTGGCTAATTCATTCAATTGATACCGATTATGCTGATTTAAGTAATAGTTCAGTATCATTTTATGATGGCATGATTAAAGTAGCGCATAAGGTAGACAAGGATACCAAAGTTTCAGTTTCTGGATATGCTAGCCATGATAGTTTTAGCCTTAGCGGTGACTCAACTTATCGTTGGAATAACCTTCAAATATCAGGCAGGTTGGATCACCGATTTAACAACAATTTAGATGGAGAATTCATAGTTGGTATGAGTTCCTATGGCTATAGTGTTTTGAATAATGATTATTTAACCGCTTCTGAACTATCATTTAGAATCAATACGTTAACATTAAAAGCTGCCTTATATACAAAAAAGGGAAGCCATAAGTTAAATTATGGCTGGCAATTTTCACACAACAAGTTTAAACCTGGCTCTCTAGAGCCAACAAGTGATCAGTCGAGTGCCCGATTTGTGGATCTTGATAAGCAATATGCAATAGAAAGTGCTTTTTATGTAGGTGATGAAATAGAGCTTAATCCTTATTTGTTTTTGGAAGCCGGACTGCGGCTACCACTTTTTATAAATTTTGGACCGGGTGAGGTTATTAAGTATGAATCTGGACAACCAGTAGAAGTTACAACTGCTACAGATACTTCTAGTTATGGTAGTTTTCAACCCATCAAGGCCTTTTTGCGCTTTGAACCTCGCATATCCATGCGATTAATGACCAGTGCCAATTCATCAATTAAGTTTGGTTATAATCGGATGTTTCAATACTTGCATTTAGTTTCCAACTCCACAGCTGTAACTCCAGTTGATATCTGGCAACCTAGCGGTTACTACTTCAAGCCACAGAGAGCAGATCAGGTCTCGCTTGGCTTTTTTAAAGATTTTAAAGAAAAGAAATATGGCACATCCGTTGAAGGGTTCTATAAATACATGAATGACATTATTGATTTTAAAGATGGTGCTGAGCTGGTACTGAATCCTCATATAGAGACTGAATTATTGCAAGGAAAGGGTAGGTCATATGGGTTGGAATTCTCCTTATTTAAAAACTCAGGTCGACTCTCCGGTTCTTTGAACTATACATATTCTCGGTCGTTTAGAACCATTTCGGGCCCCACAGAGGTAGAGTCAATAAATGATGGAAAAGAATACCCTTCAAATTTTGATCAGCCACATATATTGAATATTACATGGAAATATAACCTGTCACGTAGGTATTATTTTACCGGTGGGTTTACCTATCATACAGGAAGGCCTGTTACTATTCCATTGTCGGCATTTAAACTTGAGAACACAACTGTGGCTTACTTTTCTGAAAGAAATCAATACAGAATACCCGACTATCATAGACTTGATCTGGCATTGGTAATCGAAGGAAACCACAAAAAAACTAAAAAATGGAAAGGGAATTGGGTGATTTCAGTTTATAACGTTTACAGTCGTAAGAATCCTTATACCATATTCTTTAAAAACTCTGAAAATGGAATTCCAAAACCGAATCAATTATCAATTGTTGGTACAATCTTTCCATCAATTAGCTATAACATAACATTCTAATGAAAAAGAGAACAGTTATATTATTGGTATATTCATTAACGTTTTTTTTAGGGTGTGTTGACTCAATTAATTTTGAAGTGCCCCCTGCAGATGAACAAATAGTTGTTGAAGGATCCATAACTACTGATCCGGGACCTTATACTGTTAAAGTAACAAAGGCCTTAGACCTTAATGAAGACACCGTAAGAGCATCTCCCGTAGAGCAAATGAAGGTTGTTTTGCACGATGATATTGGTAATAGCGAAGATTTTGTGGAGACTCTGCCAGGGGTGTATGTTACTAATGGTGCTATGCAAGGTGAAGTGGGAAGATCTTATCACATTACCATGGAAACTATTGATGGTAAAAAGTATGAATCTGAGTCCGATGAACTATTCCCTGTAGGAGAGATAACTGATATACGTTATGAATATGAAGCCAGGTTAAAGGATGAAGGTTTTGGTGAGATTACTGATGATGTGTTCAATATATATGTGGACTCAGAAGCAGGTGTTAGTGATGAAAATTATGTGAGGTGGAAATTTAGAGGGTTATATAAGGTAGAGACTAATCCTGAACTTAAAGTAGAAATTCTTCCGGCTTATCCTATTCCAAGACCAATACCCCTTCCATGCAGTGGTTATATCGTATTGCCCGGTCCAGGTAATCGACTAGGAAAAGTTGATGAGTGCACTTGTTGTACTTGCTACGCTTACCAATATGAAGAATATCCACAATTGTCTGATGATCAGTTAGTCTCTGGCAATCAGTTTAATAATATTAAGGTTGCAGAGGTGCCTATTGATGTGGGCACGTTTTACGAAAAATATTTGGTCACCATTGAGCAAATGAGCATGACAAGAAATGCTTTTGACTTTTTTAGGTTGGTAAGATCACAGAAGACCAATGCCAGTAGCATATTCCAACCCCCATCAGGAGAGATTAGAGGTAATGTAAAGCCAACGAATAATAATGATACTGTTATTGGTTTGTTTTGGGCTACTTCTATTAAAAAGAAGTCGATGTACATATATCGTGAAGACGTTCCATATCCATTGACAGAAAAATTTTTAGTACCAGATGCCTGCTATAATTTTTACCCAAATTCTTCCACATTTAAGCCAGCAGAATGGGATTGAGATCAGTGATAATTATTCTTCTCAATGTGTTTATGCTACTGAAGGCGAATGCTCAATTGAGTATTAATGAGGTTGTTGATAAGTATGATTCATATCAAAGAACTATTCCTAAGACCAAGCTTCATTTAAGTCTCAACCAATCTAAGTTTATACCTGGTGATACCGTCTACTTTTCTGCATATTTTTTGTCTGAAGATTTAATAGGAGTAGAAGGCAGGCAGTTGCTCGACCTGCACCTGATAGGTTCAGATGGTAACTCTCTTGTTCATTTTAAATATGCCGTTAAAGATGGTTTTGGATATAATCAATTGGCCCTCCCAAAGTCACTACAGCCGGGAATCTATCATATAGTTAGCTATAGCAGTTGGATGCGAAATTTCAAAAGTAATTTTATTTATAAAAAGGAAATTGAGGTCGTTATCCAAAAGAAATTAACAGTTAATAAAATGCCTAAAATAGGTATTGAAGGTGGCCAATTAATCGCTGGAGTACCAAATAAAATTGTAGTAAACGGACTAGGTACTGGAAGAACTGTTGCCTTAAAAGAAGAAAGTGAACAATTAGTAGCTAGTACAGAAATCACTGGCACAGGAGAGGCAACATTTGTAGTTACTCCAGCCAATGGTGCTGAATATTACATAACCCATGGCACAGACAAGCTACTTTTGCCAAAACCGGTTTTAGATGGATATTCGTTAAACCTCAAAAGTATAGGAAAAGGGGAATTACAGGTCAGACTTTATACTTCTCCGAGGTCAAAATATATTAATAAGGATCTCTTTTTGATTTTAACTGCAAGAGGAAGGATACTTTACAGTGCTTCATTTAACCAAGGCAGTTCTGGTATAACTATACTCAATATTCCAAAAAGTAATATTCCCGATGGGGTCGCACATATTTCATTGTTAGACACAGGAGGAAAGCCTCTGGCAGAACGAGATTTCTATAATGGATCTGAACCTGCTGTTGACTTGAGTATAGTGCTTGATAAATCAACTTTTGAGCCTAGAGAAAAGGTGAAAGTTCAGTTTAGACTCGATAGTGATAAGAGTAGTATTAAAAATGTTTCAATAAGAGTTTTGAATCAGGCACTTCATCAACAGTCTGTGAATTCATTGAGCGATGAACTTAACATATTGACTTCAATTGAGGACGATTTTTTAATTAATAGAAGTGATAGTAACTGGCAAGAGACATTAGATTATAATTTGATTGTTAATGGTGCCAAAGAGAATTGGGATGATATATTATCTGATCAGGCTCCTAAACCAGCGTTTGCGTTCACTACCGTTATGAGAAAAAGCGGTATAGCTTATGTCAACGATTCGACTAATGAAAGAGTACCAGCAGATACTAAAATAGTTTTTTATATGCAAAAGAGCATGTGGCGTTATGAAACATCGGTTTTGGATAATGGTGAAGTTTGGTTAATGATCCCTGAGCAATATGGACAAGATGAAATATTCTACTTTGCTGAGAATTATAGAGGTAGAAGAATTGAGGGTTTGAAAATTAAATGGAATTCGGAAGAGGTAGATGACTTCTCTCAGCCTACATCAGCTTCAGAATCAAAAATGCATGATAAGTATGGTGAGTTTGCTAATAATAGTGCTGCCGTGAATAGAGCATTTTCCTTTTTTACCAATGCTGATATGGCATTAGTTGAGAAGGTTCAAAATAATGCTAATGACGCTTTTGAACAACGGCTTTATGGTGCTGACATTAATGTGAAGGTGCAGGATTATCAGCTATTCCCTACCATGGACGAGATGATTCGAGAAATTGTTCCTTCAGTAATTCATAGAGGGAAAAAGGATCTTGGATATGTGAGAGTAACCTTACCACAGCCTATGGATTTGGCAACAGATGGCCCTCTGTATATCATTAATGGGATAGCTACAAAGGACACTAAATACTTTTTGTCATTGAAACCTGCAGATGTTTTAACGGTCAAAGTTGTAAATAGTCCACAAAAATTGATGCCTTTGGGATTGTTGGGTAAGAATGGGATAATTATGATTCAAACAAAAACAGGGGAGGAGCGACCGCCTGTTTCAGCTGACGATATTGTTGATGGGCAGAATAGAAATATGAAGTTTAAGAATCTAGATATTCAAGAGAGGGGTAATTTGAACCACCCATATTTTAGATCTACAATCTATTGGAATCCTGATGTAAGTATGAACGGTTCTAATGAAGGTATTTTTGAATTCTATTTATCCGATGACGTTGGTGAGGTTTTGATATTGCTAGAGGGGATCACTAACATGGGCGAGCCATTTAGTGCCAGTAAATTCATTAAAGTAAATACTGTTCATTAAACATCATCAATTTCTTCATCCAGTAGTCTGTTCATAGACTTAATAATCTCATCTAGCTCGTCAGTAGACTCTTTAAGTTTTATCAATAACTCATTTTTCACAGTGATTTTATCATCATGATTTATAAGGTTTATCAGGCCAAGTATTCTAGCTACAGGAGCTCTAAGGTGATGTGAGTTAATGAATGCATACTTAGAGATTTTTTCTAACTGTTGATTTATTTTTCTTGTCCGTTCGAGAACAAGCTGCTCAAGATTATCATTTACAGTTTTCACCTCTTCATTAGAAGCCACTAATTCTTCATTCAATGTTTGCAGTTCCTGATTAGCATCGCTCAGCTCAATCGTTCTTTGCGTTACAATCTCTTCAAGATTTAGGTTCTGATAGTATAATTTGTCACGAACTTTGTGCTGGATGATGTATAGACTTGTTATTAAAGTAGTTGTGATTACTTCGAAGCTAAGGGTTGGGACAATTGTAAAATATACATCAAAGAAGGGTTGATCACTTATTGGGTTTTGCAGCTTATCCAATATTATAGAAATAGGAACTACTAATATGTAATAATACACCAATGCTGAACCTATCCATATCATGGCGTAATGTACTTCAGTTATATCATCTATTTTATCGAAATGTATTTTGCTGTACATTAAGGTGATTAGAGGTATAAAATGCATTGTAAAATAGGTGATAATAGAAGCTTCAGAAGGTGTGCTGATCGATGTGAGAACAGAAATAATCAGAATACCCCAAAGATGTCTGCAGTAAAAAACAGCGATTAGCAATGGAATTTCTCTTAAATCACTGGATATAGAATCAATTCCAGGAATTTCAAATTTTATCATTCCAAGCAAAGCCGACAACAATCCAAGAAAGATCATTAAGGCAAATTCTCTTAATGGGCTGTTTATTTTAAATACTGGACCGAAGGTTTTAGCCATTTAACAATACATTCTAATGAATTTAAT
>NZ_SMLV01000073.1 GCF_009711525.1 Fulvivirga lutimaris | reverse complement strand
TAACCTGCAATTTCCATTGGATTATAAGATACACAGAGCAGAAGGATTTTCTGGCGGAAGTTTTACCGAGATAGGTACAGTATCCAGTGCACTGACTGATAGTATTGGGTTTTTAGATACAGGCTTAGATACAGAAAACAAGGCGTATCATTATAAAGTATCAGTAGTAGATCCAACGGGCTCGGGTGGAGATGAAATATTCTCAGCAGAGGCATCTTCAGTCAGACTTGTTCCTACACCACAATTTGGTCAAATCAGATTAGATTGGAATGCATTTGTTCCATGGACGAATACCATAGCACTACCACCGGGTAGCAAGCATCAAATCTACAGAGGAGATAATGGACAAAGTCAGGATGAATACACTCTGCTGGCAGAAGTAGATGTTACACAATTTGGGTTTAGCTATATTGACTCAGTGAATCTGGACAACTCTAAGATTTATTGTTATAGAATATTAACAAAAGGCACTTATGGCAATCCAGCTATTAAGAGTCCACAATTAAACTTCTCACAAATCGTATGTGCACAACCGAGTGATTCGATACCACCATGTGCACCAGTAGTAACTATACAGGGACCAAGCTGCGAAGACTTCCTAAATACGAGTACTTGTGACTTTAATGATTACAAGAATAGAATAAGCTGGACTACAGACTTTGTGGGTAGCTGTCAGGATGATGTTAAGGAATATGAAGTGTATTATGCACCAACGACAGGAGCAGAATTTACCAGAATAGCAGATGTTACAGATACCACCTATCTGCATGATAATCTACAATCCTTCAAAGGATGCTACAAGGTGAGGGCTGTAGACAGGTCTGGTAATGAGAGTGAATTCAGTAATGTATTCTGTGTAGATAATTGTCCTTATTATGAACTGCCAAATGTGTTTACACCAGACAATGGAGACAACTGTAACAATGTGTTTAGTGCCTACAGCAATAGAAGTACATCGGGAGAAGATGGTTCTGGGGGTTGTGGTAACATAGACATTTCTAAATGTGCTCGATTTGTGAAATCAGTGAACTTCACAGTTTATAACAGATGGGGTAAAGAAGTGTATAATTATTT
>NZ_SMLV01000331.1 GCF_009711525.1 Fulvivirga lutimaris | reverse complement strand
TTTAACACATTTGGAATATTTACAGACTGATAACTATTACCCATCAATTTCTAGTAAAGCATTAAACCCTGCAGATCAGAATGAAGATAGACTAAGTAAATTGGCTGTTAAGCTAAAGCAAATATTTGATGGTAATGGTATTTATATTGAACTAGAGGATATACCTAGAGAGGCAAACTTTCTGGATTCAGTTAGTAATAAAAGAAGGTATGTAATCAGCTCGAAATTACCAGATATTTATGTTGAGAAAGTTGGTAACCGATGGCTATATAGTACTAAAACAGTTAATAAAATAGAAAGTCTTCATCAACAGGTTTACCCATTTGGTACAGATAAACTTTTGGATTTACTGCCTCCAAGCAAGGGTGGTTTTAAGATTTTTGGTTTATGGGGTTGGCAGTTGCTTGGTATCCTGATTTTAGTGATTGTTTGCGTAATACTTCATAAAGTTTTTACGCTAGTGTTTGAGAGACTCATACTCCAGGCTTTGATGAGAATGGGCTATAGAAAGCTTGCTCATGAGGTGGTCATTCCGGTGGCCAAGCCTATAAGTTTTCTGGTGATATTCCCATTGTTGATTCTTTTTGTGCCGGTTTTACAATTGCCAATTGGCATGAGTAAGTATGTCATAATTGCTCTACAATCGATATGGCCAGTATTCGCAATAGTATTCTTTTATAGATTGGTTGATATTTTCTCCATTTACCTCTCTAAGCTAGCTGAGAAGACAGAAAGCACATTGGATGATCAACTTGTTCCTTTACTCAGGAAAGTGCTTAAAACGTTTGTTGTAATAGTTGGTGGACTATTTATTTTGGATAATCTAGAGTTTGATATCACTGGTTTGATTGCCGGTATATCAATAGGAGGTCTCGCTTTTGCCTTAGCAGCTCAGGACACCATCAAAAACTTCTTTGGCTCGTTGATGATATTTATAGATAGGCCATTTCAAGTTGGCGATTGGATAACCTCTGGCGATGTTGATGGCACTATTGAGGAAGTTGGTTTCAGATCAACCAGAATTAGAACATTTAGAAATTCTGTCATGTATATTCCGAATGGCGTGATTACCAATCAGATGATTGATAATCACGGTTTGCGTAAGTATCGCAGATTTATGACTAAAATAGCCATGACCTATGATACGCCTCCCCATTTGATAGATGTATTTGTTGAAGGATTAAAGAAGATCGTGGACAATCATCCAAAAACGAGGAAGGATTATTATGAAATCCACTTTAACGACATGGGAGCATCTTCTCTAGATGTGTTGTTTTATATTTTCTTTGATGTTCCGTCATGGACCGAGGAACTTCAGTCGAGACATGAAGTGCTTCTTGAGATTGTGAAACTTGCAGATCAACTTGGCGTTAACTTTGCATTCCCAACTCAGACTTTACACGTAGAATCTTTTCCTGAAAAGAAATCTAACTCTCCTGAGTATACAGAAAACAGCCCTGAGCTTAAGAAGAAGCTAGAAAGTTTTCTTAAGAAGAAGTAGAAGAATGTTTATTAAGTAATTCTTCAATTGCGGAGTATACAAGGTCAAGTTCCTCATTCTTAATAATGTATGGAGGAATGATATAAATAAGATTACCCAAGGGTCTTAAAAGTATGTCTTTTTCCAAAAAGAAAGGATAAAGCATATTTCGCATTTCACTGAAATAGGAAGAGTCCTTGTTTGTCTCGATTTCAATAGCGATCACTGTGCCTTTTGTTCTAACATCCTTTACTATCCGTTGACCTTTAATTCTTGATAGAAATCCTATATGCTTTTCAGCTATTCTTTTAATATTATCCTGACATTCCGGGGTTATAAGCAGCTCATAGCTAGCAACTCCGGCTGCACAGGCCATAGGGTTAGCGGTGTAGGAATGCCCGTGCAAGAATGTTTTTTTGAGGTCTTCTGAATTAAAAGCATCAATAATGTCTGATGTACAAGAAGTGGCCCCTAAAGCCAAAGCGCCACCTGTGAGACCTTTAGAGAGGCATATTATGTCTGGCTTGTTTACTAAATAATCTGAGGCAAATAATTTACCTGTTCTTCCAAACCCAGTCATAACTTCATCAGCAATACAAATGATATTATGCTCTTCTGCAATTGAAAGTAATTTATCAAGGGTCTCTGCACTATACATGCGCATTCCTGATGCTCCCTGAATAAGAGGCTCGAATATAAAAGCTGCAATTTCTCCTGATTCAGCCAGAGCTTGAAATGTTTGAATCACCTCTTTATCATTTTCACCATTTGGAAAGTCTATAAAATCGACTTCAAACAAATGTTCAACAAAAGGCTTTGTGAAATCACTTCTTTCACCAACGGACATGGATCCAAAAGTATCGCCATGATAAGCACCATCAATTGCTATGATCCTTTTCTTTTCCTCATCTTTATTAAACCAGTATTGAAATGCCATTTTAATTGCTACTTCCACTGCTGTACTACCGTTGTCAGAGTAAAAAACTCTGGATTGATTTGAGGGAAGAATTTTTAGTAATGACTCTGCTAGTTTTATGGCTGGTTCATGCGTAAACCCAGCGAATATCACATGCTCAAGATTTGAAGCTTGAGTTGCAATAGCCTTGGCAATATGTGGGTTTCCATGACCATGCAGGTTGACCCACCAAGAAGACACAGCATCAATAATCTTTCTGCCATCATCAGTATGGAGATAGACACCCTCAGCCTTTGTAACCATCAATGGGTCTGCTACACCTTTTAACGGAGTAAAAGGGTGCCATATTGTGCTTTTATCTCTCTCAATCCAATTCATTCCAGCTTTTCCTTAATTCTTGACTTAGCTTATCAATGACCTGATAGTCTATACTTTCTAATTGAGGAACCTTATAAATACAGGTCAATTTGGTGTAATCTAAAATAACATCTTCGGTAGCCTTATTTGCTGGGCCATTAAATATTATACCTTTTATACTATACCCACGACTTTTAATAAGATTTACGGTTAGTAATGTGTGATTTATACTTCCCAAATAGTTGTTTGAAATCAAGACAATTTCAGCGTTGAAATATGGTGCCAACTCAATCATCATTTCTTGATTGCTCAACGGCACCATGCAACCGCCTGCTCCTTCAATTATTAGGTTATTATTAGTGACAGGGAGTTTAATATCTTTGATTTTTAACTGCCTGTTTTCAATGGCTGCAGCAGCATGTGGTGAAGCAGGGGTTTCTAAGATGATATGCTCAGGATGAATGTATACTTCACCGTTTGTGAACTCCCTCACGGTCTCAGAATCAGTCGGGAACCCTGCTTGAATTGGCTTCCAGTAATCTGCCTTTAGGGCTTTGGTTAGTGCAGCGGCAATAAGTGTTTTGCCACTGTCAGTACCTATGGCTGTTATAAAATAATTCATCAATAGGTTGCTAAGGTATCAACCAATGAGGAAATTTCATCAGTAGAATTGTAGGAATGCAAACAGATTCTTAATCTTTCTTCACCTTCTTTTACCGTAGGCGCTAGAATTGGTCTAACGTCAAAACCTTTTGCAAGTAAGTGTTCACTTAATGACCTGGCATAATCATTACCTGGTGTTATTATTGTTTGAATAGGGTGATTGCTGATTGTTCTTGAAAACTGGCCTTTTAATTTCTTTTGAAACTTCCTCAGATAATGATTCACGTTTTCAAAAACCGCGTTTTGTATTCGGTTGTTATCAGCGATGTATCTCATTGTAGTCTGTATGGATAGACAACTATGTGCGGGTAACGCGGTAGTGTAAATAAAAGGCCTAGCAAAATTTATTAGATATTTAATTAACTCAACTGTTCCTGCTACAGCAGCTCCATGTACTCCAGGTGCTTTTCCGAAAGTGTAAATTCTACAAAAGATATCATTTTGCAGTCCATATAACTCTGATAAGCCACCACCATTTTTGCCATAAAGACCAGCAGCATGAGCCTCATCTACAATTAGATAAGCATTGTATTTTAATGATAATTTTACCAGTTCATTTAAATTGGCTTCATCCCCATCCATTGAATAGATGGATTCAATAACAATGTATTTATCTCCTGTCTGATCTTTACTTAATTTTTTCTCAAGATCAATGAGATCATTATGTTTAAATGATGTTTTAGATGCTAAGCCTAACCTTATCCCATCTTTGATACTCGCATGAGATAACTCATCATACAATATTATATCACCTCTTTGTGGAATTGAAGATAAAACGGCTAAGTTAGCATCATACCCAGAATTAAAAAGAAGTGTACTTTCGGCTCTGAACTGTTTAGATAGAAATTTTTCAGTTTCTTCAAATAGCTCATTATTTCCAGTAAGCAATCGAGAGCCTCCTGAACCATTTCTCTGATTATTTGATTTTAGGTGAATTTCATTTGCTAATTCAGCATTTCTAGCAAGACCGAGATAATCATTGGAGGAGAAATCGATTAGGCTATCAACCAGCTTAAGCGATCTTAAACTATTGTTTTCTTTTCTTCTTTTTAGCTGATCTAGGTGCCTTTTTGGCAATGTCATATACAATTATATTGTAGTTTTGAGCACTAAATTAGTTAAAATAAATCCACAGTTAATGAGGATAATTATTTTGTGTCTTTTAACAAGCTTGCTAGCTATAGGGGCTGAGGCACAAGTTACTACAAGATCTCATTCTATCGATCAGGAGTTCTCCATCCGCTATGAGAATGATATTGTGTTTTTTACTGATCAATACTATACTTCAGGGGCCGATATCAATTATGCTTTATTGCTAAAGAGGAAGAGCTCTTTTTATAAAATATTTAGATCCCGAACCTCAGATAGCTCGAAAGTTATAATTAGATTCAATTATGGACATAAAATTTTTACGCCTAGTAAAATAAAAGAGCCAGATGTGGCCAAAAGAGACAGGCCTTATGCAGGATGGCAGGGATTGACAATAGCTTTTACAAACTTCCCTGGAGAAAGTGTTGCAAATAGATACACTTTAGAACTTGGAGTCGTTGGAGAGAAATCTGGAATGGGAAATTTTCAGCAATGGTATCACAGACAAAATGGCATCACTACACCTTTAGGCTGGGAATATGAAATCGAGAATGAATTGGTTCTGAATTTGGGATATAACAGAAAGCAAAACCTGGTAACACGAAGGATTTGGGATTTTAATGGAGAGATTGACGTACAGCTTGGCAATGGGGTTAGTTTAGTGGGCCTTAGAATGATGGCTAGGTTGGGTATATTTAATCCCATAAACAATACTGCCTATAGTGATAGTCGCCTTTCTTCAAGTATTCCCGTGGTTGGCAACAATGATCGTGCAGAAATAGAAAGTTTTTTGTTTTTTGGAATAAAGGGAGATTATGTCCTAAATAACATTTTTATTGAGGGAAGTATATTCAATAATGATAGCCCGCACGTTGAAGAACTAGAGCATGGTTTAATAACCCAACAATATGGGTACATGTATTCAAACTATTATACCACTGCTGCTATAACAATATATAGATTAAGTCCTGAAATTGTAGGTGCTAAAAAACAGCACTATGTACGTTTGGCTTTATATCTGAGGTTTTAAATTATTTTTTGGATCTCATTTTCTCGAGCATATCCCACATTTCTGGGGTTACAGCTTCCAGACCATTAAATTCACCTGCGCCATGAACCCACTCACCACCGTCAATGGTTACCACCTCGCCATTAACGTACGAGGAATAATCAGACATGAGATAAGCTGCAAGATTTGCGAGCTCCTGATGTTCACCAAATCGTTTTAAGGGGATTCTCTTTAATGGGTCAATTTGCTCAGCAACTTCACCTGGAAAAAGCCTTTTCCAGGCACCTTCGGTAGGGAATGGACCTGGAGCAATGGCATTACTTCTTATATTATATTTGGCCCATTCTGACGCCAAAGATCTGGTCATGGATAAAATACCAGCTTTTGCGCATGCAGAGGGCACAACATAGCCCGATCCTGTCCATGCATATGTGGTAACAATATTTAAGAAAGTGCCAGCCTGTTTTTTTGCAATCCAGTTTTTACCAGTGGCTAAAGTGAAATTGTAAGTACCTCGCAACACTATATCAATAACAATGTCAAATGCTCTATGTGATAAGCGTTCTGTAGGACTTATAAAATTGCCCGCAGCGTTGTTCAACACTCCATTAATAGAACCAAACTTGTCTTCAGCTTTAGCTATTACATTTTCTATCTCATCATATTTCCTAATATCGCAAGCTACAGGCAGCACCTTGCCACCTGTTTCTTGCTCTAATTCTTCAGCAGCTTTTTCAAGGACTTCAATTTTACGACTTGCAATAACTAGGTTCGCCCCCAATTCCAGAAAGTATTTACCCATTGATCTACCCAGACCTGTACCTCCACCTGTTACAATTATTGTTTTATCCTTAAGCGCATCTTCTTTAAGCATTCCTGACATGATCAATTATGTTTGGTTAATAATTAAAGATATTCAACTTTTAGGAAGGGATATGGCCTACTGCATTTTTTATTTAACCAATCTATTAGTGATATTCGTAGAAATATAATTTTTTAGATATGAACAGAATCATTTTTTTGTTTTGTGGATTAGTAATTTTTTCAGCTTCATGTGTAACGCAGAAAAAATATGATGAACTGCTGTCGGACAAAATCAATTTAGAAACAGATTTAGCTAATAGTAGGGATAGTTTGGCAACGGCATTAAGTACCATAGAAAGGCTTAATGGTGAAATTGCGAAGTTAAAGGCAGATACTGCTTCGTTAGGTAAGAAGCTAAGAGCAACAGTTTCAGATTTGAAGAATTTAAGTGCTGATAAAAGTCAATTACAAACTAAATATAACAACCTGCTTAGTAATAGCGGTAAAATGACACAGGATTTAGCGGCACAACAAGAGCGCTTATTAGCCTTAAAAGAAAGCTTAGAGCAAACTAAAAGGGAAAATGAAAAATTAAGTGCTGACCTAGCCGTAAGGGAGGAGAAAGTTAGAGAGCTGGAGGAAATACTAGCCAATAAGGATAAGGCAGTTCAGGCACTTAAAGATAAGATTACCCAGGCATTATTGAATTTCAAAGAGAGTGACTTAACAGTGTCGGTAAAGAATGGAAAGGTATACGTATCGCTTGCTGAACAATTATTATTTAATTCTGGTAGCACATCTGTTGACCCAAAAGGAGTTTCCGCCTTGCAACAATTAGCAAAAGCGATTAAAGACCAAAAAGATCTAAATATAATGGTTGAGGGGCATACTGATAACGTGCCGATAGGAAGAACCTCTCAGTATATGAATGACAATTGGGATCTGTCTGTATTAAGAGCAACTTCTATCATTAGAATTCTTACCAAGGCCGGGCTGTCTGCTGATCAGGTTACTGCAGCAGGGAGGGGAGAGTTTGTGCCCGTAGAAGATAATGAAACAAAAGAAGGAAGACAAAAGAACAGAAGAACAGAAATTATTATTACGCCTGATCTTGACGAGTTATTTAGAATTTTAGATGGCAATTAAAGAAAAAGCCCAGATTTAAATCTGGGCTTTTTTGTTACTTCCCTCGTCTAGAAGAGGAAGTCCTGTCACTCACATATTTGGTTCTACTAGGTTTTATGTCCTCTCGTCTTTCTCTTTGATCTCGGTTAGAGCGACTTCTTTTATTTTCATCATAAAATCTATCTCTTCTTGTATAAGAATCACCTTTGCTGCTCCACTTACTCTTTTGATACTTATGATGGTTCTTACCGTTTTTATTATGGCCATAAGCATGTCCTTTACCATGGTGACCAGGTCCGTTATAGTGCTTATTCTTTACATAAGTAACATGGTTGTGTCCATGATGGTGATGTGAAGTACAAACATTTCTATAAGTTGTATAGTAATTGTTGTGGTACCCACAGCTATGACTACAAACATGATTATATAAAGGGTAATCCTGATAAACAGTTCTTCTACTTATAAAACCATCATTTCTAACTGTTACCTGAATGAATACATCTCCTCGTTGCAATACAACATCAAAATAATCTACTCCAACTCTTGCTACTCTTGAGGCGTGTACCATGTCATATCCATAATAATCATGGCTAATAATGGTCTGTACTCGGTTGGGAATTCCCCATCCTAATTCAAATCCAAAAGAGGTTGTAAAATGCTGAGCATTAACACCAACTGATATCCCAGCAACTAATCCGATTAATAGTAAAATCTTTTTCATGGCTCTACATTTTTGTTTCTGTAGAGGAAACATTCAATGATAGTGCCAAAAAAATGAAAATATATTTAACTTATTGTTAATCAGTATGTTAATGAGTGGATTTAATAACCTTTAAAATCGTGTTATTTTGATTTACTGAAAGTTTGATAATATAAATACCATCAGCCTGATTGGAAATGTCCAAGGAATATATTCCATTTTCATGTGATATGGCAACCGGGTTTACTAAGCTTCCAACCATGTCGAACAAATGAATTATGCTATTTTCAGGAGCCTTAATATTGAAGACTCCATTGCTAGGATTTGGGTATATGGAAATGGCTGTTTTTAGACGGTCTGCAGTATTTAGTACTAAACTGGATTCACTTACTTCATCAGAATATGGTGATTCACCACCGATGTTAAAGGCCTTGATACGATAAAAATATACGTCTGGCTCACCAAGAGTTAAATCCTGATATGATAATATATCAGCACTTAAAGAGTCTAGTAGCTCGAAGTTCGAATTATCGCCAACAGATCGCTCTAAAACAAAACCATCTTCATTATCAGCATTGTCAACCCAGGTTAGATTGATCCGTTCAAGAGAAATCAAATCTAAAATCAAATCATCAGGTGCAGCCGGAGGCAGAGGAAGTGTTTCAACGGTTAGTTCGTCTGAATATTTAGATTCTTTTCCACCTGATAGTGTTTTAACCCGGTACCTATAAATAGTTGCTGGGTCAACTGATTCATCGGTATATATTGTTTCACTTTCGCTAACTGAGATTAGAAATTCAAAAGAACCAGTTTCAGATGCCTTTTCGATAGTAAAGCTATCCTTAGAGTCATTGTCATCTTGCCAAGCCAAGGAAGCAGAAGTAGCTGTAACTTCAGTAGTCTCTAATCCGAACGGAGTTAGTGGAACGCTTATGACATCAACAATATTAGAATAATTCGATGTGTCTGTATCCAGAATGGCTACCACGCGATAATAGTAATTGTTGTCTAGGGATATTCCGGTATCTGTGTATTCAGTGATATCAGCTCCCACTTTCCCAATTTCTTCGAAAGAAGTATTGTCTTCAGTAGACCTTTCAATACTAAATTCGTGTTCATTATCTGAATTGTCCGTCCATGTTAGATTGATATCAGTGCCATTAACGATAACAGCCTTAAGATTACTTGGAGGGTTGGGCTTTTGATTTGAATTCTCGCCACATATTTCTAATGACCAACTTTGTAACGTGCCACCATCAAATTTGGCATTATCTGATATACTAAGTGTCCAGACACCATTCATTTCTTCTCCATTAAAGGCATTTAAATCTTCTATAGGCCTATAGGTATCTCCTGCTGTTGGAGGGCAATCAAACGATGAAATAGGAGATTGTTGATCGAAATTGAGATTAAAATTATCCTTATCACCACATATGGTGCTAAAAAGAATTACCTGAGTGCCAAGTGGAGATTTTAACGTTACCTCTAAATCCTCTAGAAAAGAATGGGTTCCACTCAAATTTATAATATTGACATCACCAATCTTTCCAGAACTGTTTATTGTAACCTCCGAAGTAATAGTGCTTGGATCGTCTGCGCTAATACTTTTTGGAATGTCTATACTAGTTGTCACACTACAAGATACAGTAGTAAAACTGCTGTTTTTAAATCCTGTTGTCTCACAGCCATTAGTACCGCTTACTCTCCAAAAGTATGTGGTACCTGCTTCTAGCAAAGGTGTTTTTAAACTTCCTGACGTAATGCTGTTCTCAGAAGCCACAATGTTATCAAACCCTTCATCTGTTGCTATTTCTATATTGTAGTTGTAGCTACTTGTTTCATTCCATATTAGCATTGGATTTAAGCTTACATCAATTTGGTTGTCTATTGGGTTTAGTATTTGAATAACATTATCGATTCCATCAAAGACTATTAATGAAATATTAGCCACTTTTTGTGTTTTACCATCACTAGCGGTTATTATAACAGGATAGTTGCCATTAGCACTTTGATTGGAGTTAGAAAATGTTAACATAGTTTCATTTCCTGGGGTAACAGGATTGCTACTAAATGATGCACTTAGTCCATCTTCAAGGCCCGAAACAGAAAGTGTTATCTCATTTGAAAAATTAAGAATACTTCCAATTAGGATAGAAATATTACTATCGGTTGAGCCACAAACTTCTAATGTTGCTGCATCAATCTCTAAAAAAAAATCTGGTTCTACAGGTGCTGTCACATTAATGTCAGCATCATTTATATCGAAGAAAATATTATCTGAAGCTTCAACCCTAATTCTGACATTTGATGACACGATGTCTGGAATAAGTACATTTTCAACCCCATCATTAGGAGTGTTTGATTTAAGTATATGACTAAATGTTAAACCCCCGTCATCTGAAAGTAGGATATTTACATTTTGGCAATTTATAGGAGCAGTGTCAGTATTGGCTACATCCCATAAGATTTCTGTATTGGACTGTGCGGTTAATTCTGAATTGGTGTTGAATGAGTTAATTACAAAGGGGCCTGCTGCTTCAGTAACATCAAAGGCTATCTGATCATAATTAACCCCACCTCCGCCAGATTTATTATCTCTAGCAGTTAATCTGAAAGTTAATGTTCTTGAATAGGTGGGTAACAACTCTCCTAGTGTCTGTGTATTATTCAAAATATCGGACAATTGTGGAAACGTTCTTGAAGGATTCGGTTGAGGTGTGAATGACCTAAATATTGGAGCATTTTCTAAAGGACTATCCGGGCTTCCCGCTGGACCTAGATCAAATTGTTCCCAGTTATAGGTTAGTTCATCTCCATCTGCATCAGATCCAATACCCGTCAAACTAAATGGTGTATTAATCGGAATGGTAAATCCGCTATTCCCGGCATCAATTTCTGGAGGAGTGTTACCAGTTGATGTAATTGTACCACATGAGCTACCTGACCCATTAACGGTGTAGTTTAATATTTCATCATAGCTGATGGTATGGAAGTATGCGTCACTATTGTTTTGCAGATCCTGAGGAGAACATATGCCAGCATAGCCAAGAATGGTTGAGCCGCTTCCAGGCTCATATGCTGTTGACGGGTTTCTGTTATCACCTGAACATGAGCTTGCAGTGCCATTAAAAGTATGATTAGCACCTAATTGATGACCTATTTCATGAGCTACAAAATCAACGTCATATGGATCTCCTACTGGGTTGTTTGTTCCAGTTACACCTGAAGCTTTTCTTCCTGAAATACAAGGCCCCGTTCCTGCTAACCCACCTGGGCTTGTAGAAAATCCATGGCCTACATCATAGTTAGCATCTTCAATAACAAGGTCTATGTTAGCCTGTACTTGATCAATATAATCTGACTTATTTTCGTTTGTATACGGATCGGTGTCAGGGTTTATGTAAATCAGTTCATCGGTATTGTCTATCAGTTCAAACCTTATTGACACTTCCTTTTCATAAATACCGTTAACTCGATTCATTGTAGTTGCAATGGCGCTTAACGCGTCAGATACTGTTCCGCCTTGGAATATAGTGTATTCTCCAGTGGTGGTGATTGCCAATCTATAGGTTCTTAATTCAGTTCCGCTTGCTCTTGAATTGTAAGTCTGTTTTGACGACAAGTTAACTCTAGAACTTTTTATTCCATTTTTATTTAATAATTGGTCATCAGTAATTCCAGCTTTGCTGTAGGCTTCAAAGTCTTGTTTGTAGTAAACTTGGTGGGTTGTGTTGTTTTCTTTACTTATAGGATCAATAAACACGGTTCCTTCCTTTGTAAATAACATACCATGAAAACCTGCGGAGGTAAGGTCAACTTTACCATGAATTTTGCCATCTAAGCTGATAGCTTCAAATGTTTGGATTTCGGGATACTTTGCAGATAGACCAGGAGGTAAGAGGTTATTGGGGCTAAGTGTAAATTGCTTGAGCTCACCATTGGCAAGCGGCAGGTTTACAATTCTAGAAGATGACTCAGAGATACCCTTTAATTTATTTATCAGTATTTCTTTTTGTAACTCATAATTTAAGCTCTTAGTTACTGGAATGCTTGATCTTAAATTTGTATTTGATTTGACAGGCACCCATAATTCATCACTTTGGCTATATGAAGTGTTTGCTAAGAAGATTGTAGTTAATATAAAAAGTGTTATTCTCATTAGTTATTGTTTTGCTCAAAATACGGATTTTTTGAATTTTCATTAGCGTCACCTTTAAAATAACACACATATTCTTCACCTCCTTTTTTCACAGGGTTTATAAAGTAAGTTTCTGACCCCGTTTTGATCATCGCATAAAAACCAGATGGGTTAATATCAATTCTTCCTGAGGATACAGTTTCAGAATTTAAAACTTCATAGGAAAGTATCTCTGGAAATTTCTCTGCTAACGCAGGTGACATCGTAGATGAGGATTTAATATTAACAACCAATAACTCACCTAAGGGGGATGGTATTTCTAAAGCATTATTATCTTCAACTGACAACTTGAGATTGTCGATATCCAGGTTATAAGCTTTGAACTTTGCAGGAAGATCATTTTCATTGGCAGATATTTCAGGAATCTCGGTCCAATAGGCATGGGTAGAAAAAGAATTGGTGCCTTTACAACTCATTAGAAAGAGAAATAAAGGCACCAATAAAAATATTTTTGAAAATTTACACATCACGAATTTATCTCTAAAATTCGTCAAGTGTAACCATATTTATTCAATTATAACAGCATCAACATCTTTTTGCTTCACCATTTTGTTAAATGCCGGAATCTCTGTTTCAAAAATAACTTTCAATTTATCCAGTTCCTTATCGATCTCAGCAGTAATTTCCTTCTTAAATGCAACTGCCTGATCAGTAGGCTTATAGTCACCCATAGCTTGTAAAGAATTTAAATGACCAAGCTTATTGTTCAATCTAATAGGGAAATTAAGTGGATCCTGACCGCTTCTGTTTTTGGTCTGGTAAAGAGCCTCTTCAATAGTTTTCATGGACTTTAGAATTTCACCGGATTTTTCTTTGATATCCTTGTATTCATCGCCATCCATTTTAGATGTTACCAGTTTAATTTGCTCTCTGGCCGTTCTTATCTTCTTAATGGAAAGGTTAGTCTCAGAAAGCTTAGCAATCACTTCATTAAGGAAGTCGAATTGAGCTTTAAGGTCTGCAACAGAAGAAGATGATCTTGGGTCTTTAAGAATGGCAAATGACTGCTCCTGAGCTTTTCCATTTACCTCAAGTTTAACTTTGTAAGTTCCAGGTACTGCCTTTGGTCCATTTAATGAAGCCCACCATAATATCATACCATCAAAGCCTTCCGCTCCTGTATATCTCATATCCCAAATGAAACGGTTCATATCCGGCTTGATATCGAGCTTACCTTCTTTGGCTTCTTTATCAGGGAAGTTACTGAAGGTTCTTATTGCTTTACCGCCTTCTTCCATAAAAGTCATTCTTACAGTATCAACCTTAGAAGTATCCTTAAGGTAATAATGAACCATTACTCCACCAGGGTGATTTTCTCCTGAGGTTTTAGGATTTCCGTAGCTGGCTCCACCCATTCTATAGCTATCCATAGGTTTGAAAAGGAAGCTACTAGATGATTTCACCTGATCACTTAATTGATGAAGTGGCGTGAGGTCATCTATTAACCAGAAGCTTCTTCCTTGTGTGGCAGCAATAAGGTTGTCATTTTTTATAGTAAGGTCAGTGATTGGTACTGTTGGCAGATTTAGCTGAAATGGCTTCCAACTTGTACCATCATCAAACGAAATATACATTCCATTTTCTGTACCGGCATATAAGAGCCCTTTTCTTTTAGGATCAGCTCTTACAACTCTGGTAAAATGTTCAGAAGGTATTTCTGATGTTATTTTAGTCCAGGTTTTACCATAATCTTTGGTTTTATATAAGTAAGGAGAGTAGTCGCCCAATTTATATCTTGTTCCGGCTATGTATGCTCCTCCTTTTTCAAATGGATCAATGTCAATGCTGTTGATCATCATCCATTCAGGCATTCCTGCAGGAGTAACATTTTTCCAGTTTTTACCAGCATCAGTTGTAACATGTACTAAACCATCATCAGAACCTGTCCAAATCAACCCTGGTTCAAGTGACGATTCGTTTATAGCAAATATTGTAGCATAATACTCAACACTAGTGTTATCCTGGGTAATTGGTCCACCAGAGGATAGTAGCTTTGTAGAGTCATTTCTTGTTAGGTCAGGACTTATAATTTCCCATGACTGGCCTTCATTAGTTGAAACATGTACATGCTGTGATGTTGTATATAATTTCTTAGGGTCATTTGGCGAGAACATAATAGGGAAGTTCCACTGGAACCTGTATTTGAAATCGATAGCCCCATGTCCCATAGGATTGTCTGGCCAAACATTCACCGCTCTTACTTCCTCTGTCTCATGATTGACTCTGGTTAAAAAGCCATCATAACTACCACCATAAACAATATCATTGTTTTTAGGGTCAACAGCTATATGAGCGCTTTCTCCACCTGCGGTTGACTCCCAATCGCTTTCACCAATACTTCCGCCAGAAGTTCTGTGTGCAATTCTTACTGTCGAGTTATCCTGCTGAGCGCCATATATTCTGTATGGAAAATGATTGTCAGTAGTAACTCTGTAAAACTGAGCTGTTGGTTGGTTGTGGTAGGTTGTCCAGTTTTCACCAGCATCGAAGCTCACCTGGCCACCACCGTCATCAGCTATAATCATTCGCTGGTTATCTTCTGGTGCTATCCAAAGGTCATGATGGTCACCATGTGGAGCATTTGATGTTTGATAGGTCTTTCCTCCATCTTTAGAAACATGGTATTGAACATTCATGACATATACCATGTCTTCGTCCTGAGTGTCAGCATATATTTTAGTATAATACCATGCCCGTTGTCTCAACTTTCTTTCATCGTTAACTTTTTTCCAAGTCTTACCTGCATCATCAGAGCGATATACCCCTCCGTCATTATTTTCTATAATAGCCCAAACCCGATTTGAATTTACAGGCGATACTGTAACCCCTGAAATTCCCCATACACCTTTAGGCAGGCCTTTATTTTTGCTGATATTCTCCCAGGTATCTCCGCCATCTGTACTTTTCCATAAGGCAGAACCCTCGCCACCACTTTCAAGGCTATAAGGTGTTCTTCTTATTCTCCAAGTTGAAGCATAAAGTATTCTTGGGTTGTTTGGATCCATGATCAAATCCACAACTCCTGCATCAGCATTGGCAAATAGAATTTTATTCCATGTTTTGCCGCCATCATTACTTCTGTATACACCTCTCTCAGAACTTGACTTATACAAGTCACCTAATACAGCTACATATACTAAATCAGGGTTTTTGGGATGTATTCTAATTTTTGAGATATGTCTTGAATTAGGAAGACCAATGGACGTCCAGGTTGTTCCTGCATCTACTGACTTATACATTCCTGAACCTGAAGAAACATTTCCACGAACGGTATTTTCACCTCCTCCAACATAAATTACATTGTTGTCCCACTCACTTACAGCCACGGCACCTATAGATCCACCAAAGAAACCATCACTAATATTTTCCCACGAGTTGCCGGCATCAGTAGTTCTCCAGACGCCACCACCTGTAGCACCCATATAGTATAAAT
>NZ_SMLV01000190.1 GCF_009711525.1 Fulvivirga lutimaris | reverse complement strand
ATTCGGCTTACAACAAGAGTATTTTTACTTTTATGGTTGGAGGGTTTTTGCTCCCAATGGCCTTTACGTTCTCTAAAGTGTTTAAAACCAACTGGAAAGTAAAAGATAACCCACTTCAACCATTAGGACTGTGGTTTAACTTTGCACAACTTTTTTACTTCCCATTTTTGATTTTTACGCTCATCAAGTACCCTGAATACTTTGTGATGGCTTATGCGATTATCACTGGTGCACACTTCTTTCCATATGCCTGGTTTTACATGGAAAAGGGTTATGCTGTAATGGCCGGGCTTATTTCTTTGGGAGCACTTCTTCTTGGCTTAAATGTATCCTCAGCATATACCTATCTCATACCCGTTATGATGAGCATTTGCTTAACTATATTGGGCTTGATCATCTTCATATCCTATAAAAGAAAAGAATTGATTTATCAGCAATAAATAAGTTATCTTGGTAGTCCTTTCACATAACTATAGAGAAATGAAAAGATTAGCCATACTCATTTTATCAATTATTGTTATCGCATGCGATCAAAAGGAACCATTGCGTGATGATATCCAAGAGAAATCGGTAGAAAGCTGGCATTTTGAAAGTTTTGAAAAGGTTGATAGCATCAATCCTATTTTAAAACCATCTCCCGACCTTGAGTTCACAGATCCCATTACTAAGAATCTGGTAAAATGGGAAGAACGCAATGTGCTAAACCCGACAGCATTGGTAAGAAATGACACTGTATTTCTGCTCTATAGGGCTCAGGACTTAAATGGTACATCAAGAATAGGAATGGCCATTAGTACAGATGGTTTACATTTTACCAAGCAACCTGCCCCTATCTTCTATCCTGATAATGATGATATGAAGGTAAATGAGTGGAATTATAAGAAATCTGAAGCCGAGCAGGTAAATTCAGAAGAATGCTATTTCTGCTATTTTGATGGTGTAGAAGACCCACGAATAGTTATGAGTGAAAGTGGTGAGTATTTTATGACGTATACCTCATATGATGGTAAAACGGCTAGATTAAGCATTGCCTCCTCTAAAGATTTAAAAACATGGACTAAACATGGCTTGGTGCTAAGTGGTGAAGAGCACAAAGATACCTGGTCAAAAGCTGGAGCGATAGTTAGTGAACTCGTAGAAAATCAAGTTGTAGCTAAGAAAATCAATGGCCTATATTGGATGTATTTTGGAGACACAAACCTATTTATAGCCTCCTCTAAAGATTTAATCCACTGGGATATTGCCATTAATGAAGAGTCTAAAAAAATGTTTTCGGTTTTGCATCCAAGACCTGGTTATTTTGATAGCCGCCTGGTAGAGCCCGGCCCCTATGCACTGTATACTGATAATGGTATATTACTGATCTACAATGCCAGCAATGCAGCTAATTTCAATGACCCAAGCTTACCTAAATTCACTTATGCAGCTGCTCAAGCACTGTTCGATAAGGAAGCACCTTATAAATTAATGGATCGCACGGAGAGCTACTTCATCCACCCTGATAAGGACTATGAAAAAGTAGGAGAAGTAAATGAAGTATGCTTTGTTGAAGGCCTTGTTTATTTCAAAGATCAATGGTTTTTATACTATGGCACTGCCGATTCAAAAATAGCCGTGGCTGTAAGTCAGGATCCTATTAAATAACCACCTTCTATATTCGGTTTGGATCATAGTATTGAGCAGATTACCTATCAACTAACCTGGCCAATAAGGCATAAGGTTATGTGGCCTGACAAGTCTATAGATTACATTAAGCTTCAAAATGATGAAGATGGGATTCATTTTGCGGTTTGGAAGAATAAAGAAATAGTTGCCGTTGTCTCTGTATTTATAAACAAAAACAAAGCTCAATTTAGAAAGCTGGCCACTTTACAAAATGAACAGGGTAATGGTTATGGGTCTGCGTTAATTAATCACATCATAGCTCACCTCAAACATGAAAAGGTTAATACGCTTTGGTGCAACGCCAGAGTCGACAAAACAAGTTTCTATAAGAAATTTGGTCTATACGAAACAAATGAAAAATTTAGCAGAGGACAGCAAGAGTATATTATTATGGAAATGAAGCTTTAAGCAGTCTTTACTTCTGGAATTTCAAAAGACACCTTGGTTCCCTTACCCTCTTCCGATTCAATATTGATCTTGCCCTTGAGTTTATCAACTGTTTCTTTAACAATGTATAAGCCTAGTCCAGAACCTGCACCATCATCGGTTGCTCTGTAAAACATATCATACACCTTGTCTAAGTGCTCTTTAGAAATGCCTCGGCCATTATCTTCTACAATTAGTTTAGCTGCATGATCCTTAATCTCAACATTGACTTTAATCAGCGGATCACGGCCATTTCTGTATCTGATAGAATTTGAGAAGATATTGTTAAGGATAACCTTAATGCGCCAAGCATCACAATAAAAGGGTTGGTCTTGCTTTATTTTAATATTCTTTTGAACCTTTTCTCCATTGCTGGTAGCATGCTTCAGCTGATTAAATGTCTCATCAATTATTGACTTAAATGATATCTCCTCACGCTTGACTTCAAGTCTGGAATTTCTAGATTGGTCAAGAATCTCTTTTATAAAGTTGTCTTGCTGCAGAGCACTTTTATTGATCATATCCAGGTAAGCATCTTTCATATTCCTATCCTCATCCTTCTTGGCTAAATTGATAATACCAAGTACTGATGCAATAGGTGCCCTAAGGTCATGAGAAACACTATATACAAAATTATCAAGCTCAACATTTCGCTTGCTCAATTCTTCATTGGTGTTTTTAAGTTTATCTTCGGCCTTTTTACGTGTTTCTATCTGATCGTTTAGCTCTTTAGTTCTGGCCTTAACCATATCTTCAAGGTTTTCATTAAACTTCACAAGCTTCAATTGTACTTCTGTTCTTTCTTTAACAGTTGCAGCTAGAATAATGGTAGATATACTAATTACACTCACGAAAATTTGAAGCAGTAACATGGTACTGGAAGCTGTCTCCAGCACAAACGGACCAGTGTTATTAGCCGTTAGATAGATAGTAACTATTGAAACAATAACAACTGCTGAAATTGAAATGATCAATTGAAATCTAAAAGCCAACCACAATAAAAAAGGTATTAACAGAAACGGAAGGGCTCTTGACATGGTAAAGCTTAGTTCCTCGACTTGAAACAATAGATATAACCCAATAGCACATACTGCAAAAATTACTATCTCTAAAATCTTGTCCGTATTAAATAAAAATTTATGTTTTCTAAACAATGACAAGATAAAAGGTGTGAACAATAATATACCAACCACATTGCCTACCCACCAGCGAAACAAACCAGTTAGAAAGTATTCAGCAGTAATTCTGTCATTCAGCCACAAACTAAAAGTTGCAATAGTTGAACCAACCAATGCAATAACCATTGTTATAAAAAGAAACCTAAAAGTATTTTTTGTATGATGGAATGGAAAATCATCTTTTACCCAGAGCTTAAGTAAAAAATTACCCAATACCGCTTCTAGCGTGCTTCCTATTGCTATGAAGCTTGATATTGAGATTACATTCTGGGCAGTCAACTCAGGAGCGTTGGCCTTCATGGCCATAATGCTGGCTAATAGTGCACCTATGGTTATTCCAGGCCAGGCCTTACGCCCGAGAAGTATAATTAAGGCGAACCCAAGTCCCGAGGGTGGCCAGGTTGGCAATGAGCTTGCATCTTCAAAAGCCAAAAAGTACGCAAATCTTGCAGCCAGATAATATAAGACCGCTACTATTACGATCTTAAAATCGAGATTATACTTAAGTAAAGGTTTCAGTTTCATATCACAAATAGCTCATTGTCAATTAAATATCAGAAATATAAACTACATTATTCAATTCATGTAAGAAATTATCGCTATTATGCATTTTAATTCGATAATCTGACCAGCTATTACGCCTAAAATTCTGACTGAATAAGATTTAGTTAACGGCCTAACGATAAATTGCTATCTTCAAAAAGGCGATATTTCTCAGAATAATGTCTAAATTCAGAATTAAATTAGGTTGTTGCATTTTTTAAAATGAAAGAAGGAAAAAGACCCGTAATACGCATATTTTTTATTTACACTTTCCTTCTAATCACACTTTCGGCTTTGGCGATAGGTATTTGGCTCTTTACTGATATTAAACACGACCGGATTAAGGATTTAAATTATTCAAGCTCTGTAATTAAGCGGTACTACGAGCTAAGTTTCAGACAATGGCGTAATACCCTATTGAGTTTAGGGCAGCAGTTAGCTGAAGTAAAAGGTGAAAACTCTCAAATAAGAAAAATCGATTTAGCCAGAAAAGCCAATTCGAATTACAATGAGCTATTAGCTTTTGGTTATGTAGACACCACAGGTCAAGTTTTAGTTTTTTCTGAGGCAAATGTTACTGATTCTTTGCCTCATCTCATGCTTTCAGAAAATTCAAAAAGGTCATTTTTGAAAGCTAAACAGGTGGAAAACATCTCAATTGGAGAGGCCTACTATTTTCCAAATGTTGCAGACTGGATACTGCCCATCAGAGTACCAATACGTGATAGCTTCAATAACTTAATAGCATTAAACACCACCGCCTTACAGTACAATAGCTTAAACCAAGAACTATCAAGTTTTGGCTTCGAT
>NZ_SMLV01000387.1 GCF_009711525.1 Fulvivirga lutimaris | reverse complement strand
AGTATCAATACCAAACATGAAATAGGTACAACCATTATTTATATAGATGATTCTGTATTCAGAACCACTCGCTACCAACAGTATTTTAAAAGTCCGGGTAAGACATACTATGAATCACCGATCAATCGTCCGCACATTGCCAAGAAGTTGATATTTGCCTCTAATGGAGCATATTACTGGACTCAAAATGATGGAGCAATGGCTCCCTATTTGCAGCCTGACGAAGAAGTGATAAAGAGAAAAGGCGAGGATTACCCGCACCTCTTTACCTTGCAAGAGCGAGGTGTCAAAGTAGAATACATCAAAACGACTAACAATTCCCATCAACTGAGATACACTTCGGAAAATGGGTTTGCTGAAGATGTTTTTTTTGATGAAAAGTCTGGGTTGATACAACGAACATTTAAGGAAATCCAAACATCAATTGGCCCTGCACAAGTCATTCAAATATTTGACGACTACCGCAATGTAAACGGTGTAATGATTCCCTTTCGAGTAGAATCTCAATATCCTCCAAGTGAAGTGGATTTGAATATCATCAATGAGCTAAGCATCAATGAAGAGGTCAGTGATGATATTTTCGAATTTCCAAAAGCGCCATCACTTTCCACGGAGGAAATAAACATGCTGAAAGGGGTATACAAGAATGTTAACACTACACTGGAGATAGTGTTTGAAGGCGAACAACTGCAAGTGAAATTGAATAACTCACAACCATTGGACTTGCAGGTCGTAACCAAAGAATTCTTTATGTTCAGAGTTGGTGAGAATGAAAAAAGCCATGTTGAAAACATAAGAATCATCGGTTCGGGCAAAGTCCGGCTACAATACAAAGAAAAGAACGAATTGCTAACTAAGTATGTCAAATAAACATACTTAGTTGAGCGAAAAACTTAAAACAAAGAATCAGTAAACCTAAAAAAACAGGTACAATTGCTATGAATGCATGGGGTTTCATCGTTCAGGATATTTTCGTGGGGATTGGAAAGTCCGCCACAAGTAATATATTTAAAATAAAACGTGGCTATTTGCGAGACTAGAGGTTAGTGCACTCTAATCCCCACTCATCATAGCTGGTCGTTATGCACAATTCACTAATGAACAGACGTATTTTCATATTCTCTATTATTCTACTTTCAATCAGTTGCAATCGAAACTCTGAGTCAACAACTCAAACAGGGAAATCACGAAGTGAGCTGCTAAAAGAAATTCCATATAGAGGAGAAATTATTAGTGATGGCATTACTGAAAGTATAACTCAAACCATCAGGCTTGTAATCGAACAAACTGAAACTTTAAATGAAGTTGCCATTTTCTATATGGTAGAACATGGAAAACTGGAGAGGTTAACTGGAAATTGGGAAAACGGAATAATTGCTTTAAATCAAGCTAACGAACTTTGGAGAGACATAGACCTAACAATGAGCATTGTTGTATATCCCAGCTTCTCCCAAGATGCTGTAACTGGAGAAACTAAAGAACTTTGGGTCATTGAAGTTGATCATAAATCTGTGAGTAGAACCTGCAGAATGTTTATCGATAAACCAACTCCGAATGAGCTCACGGAATTAACATGTTAATGTAAAAAAAGTGCATAACATGGTGCAGCAAAGCATATACGAAAGTGCTTTCTATCAAGTAACTGCTACTCTCCCATTCATTCTGCGTTTTGAGTTCTTGGCTTTAAGGGCAGGTCTTCCTTGTACTTTATTGGCTCTTCGCCCCCAAGCAGATGAGGGTTGGCAGCGGGTAGAGAAGTTTCTTCGCCAAGTTCGCTGCAACTAGGTTCTAAACGCAGAATTTCATTACTTTAGTGCAAATCAGTCCGGATGGCATACGCTTGCTGCACGGGCGTTAGCATCAATTCTATGAGGACTTATTTGACCATATTTATATTTACTTTTTTATTCATCGGTTGCAATTCAAGCGTTAAAAACACTGAGGACAAACAAGATTTTGATGTATCTGAATATGAAGGAATATTAATGCCAAAACTGTCTACAAGTGAAAAGGAGATTTGGAACTTTTATAACGGCAAGAGTGAAGCAACTTTAAAAAGAGGTGTACAAACATTTAAATTTGAGCTATCAAACTATTCAAAATACACCAATCCTGAATTTCTTGAAAATCATTTGCAATCAATCAACTATATAGATTTTAAATACAAATCTAACGATGGTGTGTTGATAATATATAATCCTACTATTAAGGACTCAATCGGCATACTGTCGCTAAATCTTGACTCTATGGCTTTATCTAGATTAGAGTATGAAGTAAACATGAATTTAAAGTTTAGAGATTCAGATTCAACCTTCACTTACAGAGGTATTGTTGACTTAATAGACTAAATATGATGCTAACATGGCGTAAGAGCGCATTTGGACTTCACTGTGCGAAATCCCTCCCCTGTTATGTGGCACCCAAGCCAATACTAACGAACTGAGCATCTTAATGAAATAAAAGCATATACCATTTATTATCAACCTTTTACAAAGCCAATCAGAGGTACTTTGTATATTTATGGTAAAGTATTACCCTAATTGCAAACAACTCTCATAACACCAAATAATTGGCTTCTGATTAAGACTAAAATGGCTTTAGCAGTCATTTTAGTCTTAGTTTTTTCAATGGGTTATGGGCAAGACTGGCAAACCCTGAACGGCCAAAGTCTTGAATACTACGCTCAAGGTAAGTATGAAAAAGCAATTGAATATGCTGACCAGGCGCTGGAGGTAGCAGTTAAAAAATATGGTATAGTAAGCGAACAATATATCAACAGTTTATCTAATAAAGCCTATGCCGAATCGGGTTTAGGAGATCATCACCGCGCAACAGAGCATTTTAGAAAAGTTGTTAACCTTAGCTTCAAGCAGTATCCCATTTCACATGTGGCGCAAGTAGAGTCACTCTATGAGCTCGCCAAGACGTATGTCAGCCTATGCGTTTATGACAGTGGTACCTACTATATCAATGAGGGACGTTATGTTTTTAATGCTATTTATAAAAACAACAAAGCTCATTATGATACAGCGTTGTATGACATTGCCAATGCATATTTTAAACTTAATAGCCTGGATGCCAGCCTGCACCATAGGCTAGGCCAGTATAACGAAGCCGTAAAAATGCTTGAGGCACAAGTGGTGTTTATAAAGGACTTTTACCCTGATAGCTATAGATCGCTTCGAGACTATCAGATTACTATTAACAATCTGTGCAGCTATAGTCAGGCCACTGGTAATATGGTGTTGGCAAAAGATTATGCACTTCATTATTACCAATTGATTAAAGATAACGACAATGTTCTTGACAGGATTAATGCACTTCAAAACCTGGGGAGCACTAATCGTAATATGGGGCAGTATGATTCGGCCTTTTATTATTGGAATAAAACCTTAACTGCCATTGATAATAGTGAGTATTTAAACACACCGATTCATACCAGCACACTCAATAACATTGGAGAACTCCATCATGACCTAGAAGAGTATGATTCTGCTATTTTTTATCTAAGTAACGCTATCCAGATTCAAGAGAAAAAAGCGGCTATTGATCCATATGTTTACCTAACAACACGGGTTAATCTAGCAGCTACTTACCATAATGCTGGCCACTATCCTGAGGCGGATAAAGAATATGCCTGGGTAATAGAAACCCTATTGGAAGATGTTACTCATAATTTCACCTACCTGAGCGATGATGAAAAATTGGCTTTTTACAAAAACCAATTATCAATTATAGAAGCCTATACCACTTTTGCACTCGATGTTTCTGGGGTTATAAATATTCAAGGTACTGAAAATCCCTATATCAATCCGGGCATTCCAGGCACCCTTTATAATCTGCAATTGACAACAAAAGCGCTGATATTAAACTCCAGTAGGAGAATGCGTGAGAATATCTTGAGTAGTGGTGACACTACACTTATTAAAATTTACTCGCTATGGCAGCAGCGAAAAGATCAGTTGGCCCAAGAAATAGTAAATGGCAAGAAACCTGAACATGAACTGAAAGCTTTGAGAACCAAGATTGAGGAAAATGAGAAATGGTTGGTGACCAACTCGCGAAGTTTTAGGACAGGGTTTGCAAAAGAAACAGTAGCGTGGCAGCATATCCAAAGGCAATTAAAAAAAGATGAAGCAGCAATAGAAATAATAAGGTTAGCAGGTGGTTTAATTTATGGCGCACTGATATTAACACCTGAAACGAAAAGCCATCCCAAATTCTCTATTGTAATGAGCAGGCCTTCAAAATTTCTGGAGAAGGAATCGTTTAGTGGTTATAAAAATGCCATTCTCTTTCAGCAAAAGGACAACTTTTCTTACGCAAAATACTGGCAGCCAATCATCGACTCTGTAGCTGCTCACATGCCTGATAAAAAACAACCGAGCAGAATTTATCTTTCGAATGATGGCATATACAATCAACTAAACATAAATACCTTATACGATACTGCAAGACAGGAATATGTGATAGACCAAACGGAAGTTGTGATTGTATCAAACACTAAAGAACTGCTAAAAGCACCGAAAGAGCCAGCGGGCAAAACCACTAAAAAAATCGTGCTTTTTGGTGAACCACGCTTCTCTACCTACCCCATTAAAAATGCGGAATATGCGGAATTGCCAGGCACTGGCAAGGAAGTGAAATTAATTAACGAAATCCTACAAGCTGCCAATTGGAAAACAGAGCTATATAAGGAAGAAGAAGCGAATGAATTTACACTCAAAGAACTTCAAAGAACTAATGTACTGCATTTGGCCAGTCATGGATTTTTCAAGCCCTCATCTGAGGAAGTGCCGTTTTCTATTACAGAAACACTGATGCAATCCGGTATAGCACTTGCTGGAGTAAATGATTCCACCCACACTGCCGAAGATGGAATATTAACAGCTTATGAGGTTATGAACCTTCCTCTAGATTCTACCGAACTGGTAGTGCTCTCTGCTTGCGAAACGGCACAGGGTGTTAATAATCATGGTGAAGGAGTATATGGTTTACAAAGGGCCTTTAGCGTGGCCGGTGTTAACAACCTGATCATGAGCCTTTGGAAAGTTGATGATGAAGCTACTCAAAAATTAATGGTGTCATTCTACAAAAACTGGATCAAACTAAAGGACATGCGCAAGGCCTTTACTTTAGCACAAAAGGAACTTCGTGAAGACTACCCATCACCCTATTATTGGGGAGCTTTTGTACTAACAGGGATCTGATATTCGTTACAACAAACACTGATTTTGTTTAGAGTTTAGAGGCTACCAAAATATCCTTGGGTGAAAGGATTTTTTTAGTATAACCCGCTTTGGTAACGTTAATCATAGCCAAACCAAGCTGCGTTGTGTTAACAATAGTGTTAGGTGCAACTAGTTTAATAAGCTTAATAAGCCACATAAAGTAGTCGTAAAAGAACTGATAGAGTTTTGTACTTGATCTTATTCCTTTTAAAGGAATTATAGTGCCGGGGCGAAACATAAAAGCCTGTGAGAAACCCATGTTTAATAAATCGTTCTCGGTCTTCCCCTTTACACGTGCCCACATCATCCTGCCTTTTTCAGAGCTATCAGTGCCCTGCCCAGATACATAGGTAATGGTCATTTTAGGGTTTAAATCATAAATTGTCTTTGCAAGATTTATAGTATATGAATGGGTAATCTCAGCATATTTTGCTTCATCCAAGCCTGCAGCACTAACTCCCATGCACAAATACGCAGCATCAAAACCTTTGAGTTGGTCTTTAATACTGCTATAATCTGAAAAATCAGCATGAATAACCTCTTCCAATTTAGCATGCGAGATGCCAATGCCCCTCCTGTTAATAAGTAAAACTTTTTCAACTTCAAGATGATCTAGACATTCGAGAAGAACTCCTTTGCCAACCATACCTGTTGCTCCAGTTATTATGACTTTCATATGCCTAACATTATTATTTGTAAGTACTCACTTACTTATTGTTTAAATTTTTCACTCTTTATATTTCTCAATAAGAATATCGACCGTTTCATTAATATCAAAGTTCTGGGATAAGAATAATTTCGTAACCATCCCATCCATTAAGATCAATATTAGTTGTGCTTCTTTTTCCGGATAGCTATAACCCAGTTTTTCAAATGCATTAGTCAGTGCCACTTTAATGGGTTCTACTTTTGAATCATCATAAGTTTCAGTTTCCCATTTCAATTTATATTGCAGTTTCCAGAAATGAGCTTGCTCTGGATCAGCTGCCACGGTTTTAAGTGCTGTTAATGCTTTATTAATTACTTCCTGGGGATCGGACTCTGTAATTATATCAGCAAAAATGTATTCTAGTCTTTCTTCACCCAGATCCATCAATGCCTTGAGTAGGCCCTCCTTACTCTTAAAATGCCTGAAAATTAAGCCTTCTGACACACCGGCCTGAGCAGCAAGTTTACTTGTTGAAGTAGACTTAAAACCCTCTTGAGCAAAAAGCTCCAACGCAGCGCTTAGAATGTTTTCTTTCTTTTCAGTCATAAAGTGAGTGATTACTTACAAAGTAGAATACTTTACTTTAATATCCAAAAAATATGGTTCAGAATTTAATCGATGATCTATTCAGACAGTATTTCTACTTCTACACGTACATTTTGCTTAGCCTTATTACTGTGCTTATCATGCAGCATGCGCTTTCCTCCCCAGGCTTTTATCTCCATTCTATCAGCATTAATGCCTTGCTCAATAAGGTAGTCTCTTATGGTCTCAGCCCTTTGCCTTGACAGTGACTTTGCAGAGCCAAAATCTTTGGGATTATTATCAGTCAAAGCGAAATAGTTATTTTCATCAACTGAAATTATCTGACCGGGATGCTTACCATTAACATGACCATGAATCTTTATTCTCATGCTTTTATTCTCTTTGAGCATATTAAGAAGGCTATTTACCTCGTATTTGGATTCAGGTTGCATTACCGCAGCATCCTTAAAGTAGAAGACGTTATACATGGTAATAATATCACCTTTCCTATACCTCACAAGCTCAAACTTTATTACCGGCCCATTCTCAGACTCATCAATATCTGCATTTGTTGCTCCTGTAAAAGGCTTATAATAATTAAATTCCTTTTGCTGTTTTCTAAAACCAAAAACATCAACTATCACAGTCATCTGCCCGGTTCTGTTGTCAGGGTCATCAAGTTTAACATACTGCCCAGACTCCACCACATCAAGTAACTTTGATCTTTCCGTATCAATAATTTGCACTTCTCCTTCGACAGGTTGGTTATTCGTTGTATTGATCAAATCAAAATATACTGCAAGCCTGTCATCTGCCTCCTCTTCTGATTCCTCTTTATTAGCAGTAGCTATTGCTACTTCATTTGTATCTTCTATTTTCTCGTCCTCTGTCTTTGCTTCAACATTTGATTCAGTAACAGAAGCTGCTTCCTCAGTATCAGCCGCTTCTTCTTTATCCTTAAACCTCTCGGCATAAATATCTCCTAATGAGCTCACTACCTCCTTTTTCATCACAGCAGTTGTTTTTTCTGACTTCTCCTTTTGTTCAGGGGTCAGTGCTAGTCTGGCCTGACTGGTTTTAACATGAACCCAAGTATCTTCATAATTCTCCTTTTGACGGATCTCTTTCATTTTAGCAATGGCTTCCTTAAAACTCTCCGTATGATCTATATAGACTAATATTAGAGACTTTGATTCATTGATTCCAAATCGGGCATCATAACCCTGATCAGCAACTTGCTTGGTAAATTTTAATGCCAAATCCACTTTATTCAGTGAATATGCACCTACTACCACAGCATATCCCTTTGGAATGTCATTTGTCTGAGCTGATGTAAAATGAAAGGCAACCATAAATATGGCTGCCATTAATACTTTTTTCATTGATTGTATTTTTCTATTCTTCTAAGATTTCTATCTCTACCCTAACATTCTTGTCAGCATTGGCACCATGCTTATCATAAAGCATTTTTTTGCCGCCCCACCCAACAATTTCCATTCTATCTTCGGCTATTCCTTGATCCATCAACCAATGTTGAATTGTATATGCCCTGTACTCCGACAGCTTTTTGGCACTTGCTTTAGTCTCTAAATGTGACCCATTCAAGCTAAAAAATGATTTATCATCAAGATCCAAATGTTTTACGACACCGTGGGAATTCCCATTGGTATGTCCGTGAATTTTAATTCTTACATCTTCATCTTCGCGCATCATAGCCAGTAGCTGGTTTAGTTCTAAAACAGATTCCTCCTTCATTATTGCAGCGTCTATATAAAAATAAACATTCCACATAGTCATAAAGTCACCTTTATTATACCTTCTTAATGGAAAATCTATAATTATACTATCTCCAATTACTGTGACAGCCTCATTGCCTTCTGCTAATGGTTCATCTAAATCAATATTTACTTTTTCAATACGATAGCCAAAGATATCTGTAGCAAACTGAACACGATTGGTGCCATTATTAGGAGAGCTTAATGTCACCAGCTGTAGCGACTTTTCAGGACCTAAGTCCTTATTTCTTTCTAAATCGACAACATTAACATTGCCTTCCACCTCAGTAAGATCCGTTACATTATAAGTATTAAAATATACCCAATACTTATCTGCAGGTTTAACAACTTTGGGCTCCTTCTTTTTCTCTTCCTCTATTTTACTTTGAGCTTCTTCCGCCTCTCTGGCCTGTCTTTGTTCACGTTCAAGTTCTGCCTCTTCAACATTTTCTACAAGCTCTTCAATACCATTTGAGTTATTGGAAGCAATTCCTTTTAGTTGATCTGAAGGAATGTGTAAACAATTAAAATTACCATTGTAAAGCCATGCCTTAGAAAGATTATTGAACTGCCCTCTTAAATCAAATACTCTTTGACGTACCTCTTCGACATCTGTTGACTCATAAGCATAAACGTAAAACATGTTATTGAATATATTTTTACGCACCTTGGCGTCAAGAGATTGAGACTTATAATAGTCCGAAAACCTATCAGCATTTCGCTCAAAGCTAAATACACCTATAACTGCATAACTTTTAACTCCATCAAGAGTCTGTGCATGTCCTGAATTAGCAAAACCAATAAGGACAAGTATTAGTAGTAATAATGATGATGATAATCTATTCATAGTACTGTAGTATTTATTCTTCAACAATCTCTACTTCCACTCTTACATTTTTATAAGCCTGAGTATCATGTTTATCATGAATCATCTGCTTGCCGCCCCAGCCTTTTATATCTATTCGCTCTTCAGCAATACCTTGTTCTATTAACCAATGCTGGATAGTATAGGCCCTAAAAAGAGATAGCTTCTTAGCACTGCCATGATCTTCTTTATGATCAGCATTTAAAGAGAAGAAGTTTTTATCCTCAGGATCAAGATGGATAATTTTACCATGAGAATTTCCATTGGTATGTCCATGTAGTTTAACCACAAGGTTCTCGTTCTCTTTAAGCATGTCAAGCAAGCTATTCAGCTCATAAATTGATTCCGGCCTCATTATGGCTGCATCTTTAAAGAAATATACATTATACATTACAAGCACATCTCCTTTTTTGAACCTCTGTAGCTCAAAGTCGACTATAATCGAGTCTCCAATGGTATGCACATAGTTCTTGGTGGTATCATTTACAGGATTATCAAGATCAATAGTTTGTTGAACTTCTCTAAAGCCGAAAATATCGGTTGCCAGCTTAATTACATTATCTCCATTCTTAGGATCTTTCACTTCTGTAACCTCATGAGATTTGGCTACCATTAATTGCTTCGCTCTAACTGGGTCAATAACATTTACTCTTCCTTTTACCTCTTTCATGTTCTTAGAATTAATTGTATTCAAATAAACATGATAAGTGTTCTCCTTTTTTTCAAGGTTTTTGGGAGCTTCAACTTCAGTCTCTGGTTTAGCGTCTTTTTTATCATCAACTGCCGCAATACCTGCGTGTGTACTCTGATCTATTTCTGTAATCACCTGAGTATCATCACTACTTTTATTTTGAGCTATAGCGGAAGACGATGGTGTATTACTCAAAGTATTTCTACCCAATTCACCGCGATAAACCCAAACATCATAAAACTCAGGAAAGCTTTCTTTAATCCGTTGTTTTTCAGCCTGAGGTTTATCTACCTGCTCATACACATAAAATAAATCCTTGGTGGGATGTATTTGGTATTTAGCACTGATGTTTCTTTCCTTGGCATAGTCAATGAGTTTGATTGCATTTTTTTCAATCGTAAATGCACCAATCACGACATATCCTGGTGACTCTTTAGGCTCCTGCGTCTGACCACTGGCTGTAGTGTATGTAATAAATGTAAATGCCAGTAAACAAAAAAATGTCAGTCGAGACCTCTTAATTGTATTTTGAGGTTTCATAATAAATAAAAAAATAGTCAATACAGTTTAAAAAATAGACTCGGTAATGTAATTATTTATAGGTATTGAAGCAAATGAATAATCCTAACTTATTCAATTTCAGATAATTATGAGTCAATAATATGACTATTAATTTTATTAATATAATTATTTTAATTATCAAAACCTAGCTTGTTGCCTTTTATAAACTTATCTAAAGTTGATATGATCTTGTACTCATCAATGAATTGTATAATTTTGGAGAGCACTAAGCAAATGATCATGACATACTTAAGAAACACACTTTCATTTTTATTCATCATATTGTTGATTACTGGATGCGGGCAAACAACCACCGAGCAACAGCAAGAACAAGTAGTTACAGATGATATACCTGAAGAGGTAAAAATAGAAAAGGCATTATATGATGATGTTATGGATGTTCATGATGAAATGATGCCTAAAATGGAAAACATGATGAGCATGAAGGGCAAGTTGAAAGAAAAGGTTGATCTCCTTAAAGAGGAAGCTACTCAAACTGAGCTTGTTAATGAATTAGAAATGATGATTCAGTCACTTGAAACCGCAGATGAGGCCATGATGAACTGGATGCGTCAGTTTGATCCGGAAACAGATAGCCTTAGCCATGAGGAAATAGTAGAATACTACACTACCCAAAAAGCTAAAATGGACAGTGTAAAAGTTATTATGGTTGAGGCTATTGAAAGTGCTGCCGCTAAACTTGAAGAACTTTAGTTAACCTCCCTTCTGGGCAATCATAATTTCCATGAACTTACCCAGCTTACCAGCAGGTAGCCCTTTTCTCTTAAACCAGATCAGGTACTCCACCGGTAGGTCTACAATTCTACGTCCTTTATATTTTCCAAAGGGCATTTTGTAATTTATCAGTTCCTGATATTCTTCATAGACCTTTTTGGGGTCAAAGGCTTCTTCCAATAATGCTTATTTTAATGACCACTTGATACCCAAATATAGCTCTCTTCCATGAATAGGTGCATAGGCATAGGAGGTATCAAAAGCATTACTGAATCCAATATTGGCATTAGGATCATTGTAGCCTACTAAAGGAGTAACTGGCTGACGGTAATCAAACAGGTTTTGTACGCCAGCATATAAATTCAGTCCATTAGCAAAATCCTTGCTTATCTGAATATTATGGAAACTATAGGGTTTGGAAATAGTAGGACGTGCGGTTGTCATTGCATTACCATTCTCATCAAGGTCAAATACCTCTGGTAGTGTCATTGGTCCGGTTATTCTGGCAGTATAAGCAAAAGTCATTTTTGCCTTCTTGAGCCTATAGTTTAATGTGGCCACCCCTGAATATTCCTGAGCAAATTCGATATTCCGCGCAACATCCTCACCATTGGCATCCGGCTCTGTTTCAGTGGCTTTCTGCCAGTTAAAACCAAGGCTCAAGCTCAGTGGCCAGTAAAAATCATGATTAACATTAAAGCCAATCCCTTTGGTAAGTGCGTGCCCAGTAGTATTTGCATACACTATGGTATTAGGGTCATCATAATTTGGAATAATCTTATTCTCGAAATAGGTGTAATAAGCATCTATATCAATCATTCCCTGGCCATTTCCTATTGTATACAGGTGATTAACATTGATAGCTCCATTTAACGATCTTTCTGGTTTTAGCGCTTCAGCAATCACAACTTCACGCTGACCTGTTATAAATGCATGATCTTCTGTAAACAAATTCACAACCCTAAAACCGGTTCCGAAATTAGTTCTTATTGTAGTGCTTGGAGCAGGTTTAAACTTCAAATTCAATCGCGGAGAAATTATAAAGCCATGCAAATCATAATGGTCTAATCTCGCTCCGGCCAAAGCTGTAAAGTTCTCACTTAGCTCCCATTCATTCTGCGCAAATAGGCCTGGAATATACTGGTTATCAGGCTTATTGATGGTGCCAGAAGCAACTGAATCTTGTGTGGCTACAGTATTATCATCGTATTGCTGAACGCGATTGGTCATACCTACCAACAAGTTGTGATTTCCCAATTGCTTGTCCCATATCAGATTAGCAAAGGCAATATTCTGATTGGCTTTATAAAAATCAGCCCCGTAGTAGCTATTCTGATCATGCGCACTTAAGGAGTAATCAATCTTAAAATTTTCAGAAGTATTTAGCTGATAAGTACCAAAAATCTCGGCCCTGTTGGTATAGATGCTTTCACCATAAACCTCATCGCTGCCACGCAAATCCCGATAATTTCTATCCGCTAAAAATTCCTCCACTCCGTTTCTACGGTCTTCATGGTAATACTTGGCCGCTATGGAAAACTTCCTTTTGCTTTTTCTCTTAATTTCCCATTTAGTAAAAAATGAGTATCGGTCCATATTTATATTATCACCAAAGCCATCTTCGTTTTCATCATCAAAGTCATTGATATAAGCATAATTAAGTCCAATAAACCCACTAGCCTTATCAGTTTTAATTGTGCCGGCTATGTTTCCAAAGGACTCCATATGTGTTGTTCCCATGATGTCTATCGAAAATTTTGGTTGCTTATCTGGGTCCTTAGTTATGATGTTAATCACCCCTGCTACTGCTTCAGAACCATATAATGTAGAGCTAGGCCCTTTTATAACCTCAAACCTTTCTATAAGCATTGACGGTATTCCATTCAACCCATACACTGAAGCTAAATTTCCATAAATAGGAGTGCCATCCATCAAGATAGCAGTATAAGGCCCAGGAAGGCCGTTGATACTTATGCTGTTGGTAAAACAAACTCCACAGGCCACTACTTCCTGTATACCATTGACCAGCTTCACTCCTTCTACAATTGAGGATGCCGCTGCTGGTGTAAAAGTGTTCATGTACTCAGAGGTAATAACATCTACCTTTATGGGTGATTTGGAAACATAAGTTGGTTGCATGGTTCCGGTGATAACTATTTCTTCCAAACCCAGGTTATCAACTTCCATAAAAACACTCAGATCCCTGATATCACCTCTTTCCAGAGAAATTGATTTTTGAATAGGCTTATACCCTACCGCTCTTATTTCAACCTTATGATCTCCTGCAGGAATGTTTTTCAATTGGTAAAAGCCGTTGACATCTGCGGCAGTACCTATATCAGTGCCTAAAATTTGCACGGTAGCTCCTGGCAAAGGGCCCTCCTCACCTTTTAAAACGCCTTGCAAAGTGGCTTGCGCCATACTCTGAATCGCATAACAGGTGACTAATACCGTACAAATAACAACTTTCCTCACAATGATTTTTCTAATATTTATACAAAGCTAATATTAAAATTGATACTTATGTAAATATATTTTTAGCCTAACCTAAAAATATTAAATATTAGGGAATAGTTGCCTATATTTATGCCTTATGGCCATTATCAGCAAAAAGAAAAACATTTATAAAATAAGTGCCACCCTCAGGGATTATCTCAAAAGGCACGACAGAGAGATAAAACTGCCCATCAATTACAAAGACCTTTTACGATATGATAATTCCATTGCTCTCATAGATCAGCGTGGAAAGGACACTTTTTGGGAGACTGTCTTCTACCCACAGGATGAAATGAAGGATATTCACCATAGTGTAAAAACCATTTATGCCATTCTGAAAGCCGATGGAGACCTATCTGTTATGGAGCATCTTTTTGTGGATAGAATTGATCTCTGCATTTTTGGCAATACCCAACCTTTTAGAATCAGGATAGTCAACCGCATCAATGACAATTTTGACTATTTCTACATTAAAAATGCTGATGCCTCTCGCGTTTATGGCCTGGAATTAGAGCACCTGCTCTCTCCTAATCGAATTAGCTATGTGGTTCATGAAGAAACATTGATAGAGGAGCATATTGTAGGTATCCCTGGCGATCAGTTTATTAAATATCACCTGAATGATAAAAACCTGAATCAAATCAGATTGGCAAAGGAGTTTGTGAAGTTTAATGAGCGCTGTTTTGTCAGGCTTTTGGGTGATATGCACTCAAGTAATTTTGTAATTGACATCACTCCTGATTTTGAAGAGGTGGATTATCGCCTTCGTGCTATAGATTTTGATCAGCAGTCTTATGAAGGGAGGAAAGCAATTTACCTTCCTCAGTATTTCAAACAGAACAATCCACTGATTGAAATAGGTCTTAAATGCATGACACCAGAAACCGTAAAACAGTACCAAAAAGAGGAGCGATCATTAATTGCCCACCGATATAAGGCGAGTAAAGAAAAGGTAAATGAGCTGTTAGCAGCTATGTCCACAGACAATATATCAACGCCTAAAAATGTAAAATCGTTAGCTAAAGATTTGGCTAGGCACTATAACAATGATGATTTTTTGCACTGCAATACCATGGGTGAATTGGTGCGCAAAAGCCTGGAAACTGTTCTGAATCAAAAACCGACTTATCAATTTCCATAGGTTAAAGGCTCAATTCTTTATATTCTTCTATTTTTACATTCATGATCGTTGTTAAACCGAAGGTAAGTACACTTTTTTCACTGGGAATATTTGTAGCTGCGTGCATATCCATCAGTGGTTATACTTTAAGTATTGTTTTAAACTCATCAAATCCACAATGGTACCATCTGGCTACCACCGCTTTGCTTGGCCCATTAGGCCTGGGGCTACTTTTCAGGATAATATTTAAATACAAAGTGGTAAGCATTGGCAAGGAAAGCATCATTATTAACTTTCCTACCCGGTTTAACAGTAAAAACTATCCACTTAAAGAAGTGAAGATGTGGCATGAAACAGCCATAAAAACTGCAGGTGGAAAGTATATGGAAGTTGAGATTCTTTTCAACGATATGAAAAAATTGAACCTCTCTATGCAGGAGCACACCAACTACTCCAATGTGGTTAAGTATATGAACAAAAAGATTGCTAAAAAGAAGAAGTGATGCTTAAAAACATAGTATTAGTTGGTCTAGGTGGTTTTTTGGGTAGCACCCTAAGGTATCTTGTTTACCTATTTGTAGATAAAAGATTCATCGGCTCATTTCCCATGGCCACTTTTAGTGTTAATATTATCGGGAGCTTTTTATTAGGCCTGCTTGTAGCTCTCTCCTTTAAAAATAGCCTTTCTGAGTCTATGCGGCTATTGTTGGCAGTAGGGCTTTGTGGTAGTTTTACCACCTTCTCCACCTTTGCTATGGAAAACTTCAGTCTGCTTTCTCAAAAGGAATTAATGACCTCTTTTCTCTATATCAGCTTAAGTGTGGTGATTGGTTTGGCCGCTGCTTTTGTTGGGCAATGGGTTGGAAAAATGGGGTGATGACATTAATCATTAACCGCAATCTTTGCAGCCAAACAATGATCAGGAATATCAAAAGCATCTGTAAGTGAGATAGCTTCTTTTCTCAGTTCCCAGCAAAGTTGATTCACTGTTTTTCTTATGGTTTTGGTCTTTACACCCTCCATATAACCCTGCTCCAGGTACCAACCTCTATTATTTTCGATAGTATATAATGCAAATAGTTGGGCCAGCTTTCTGAGCACCTGCTGACACTTAATATCAGTTGTACTTTCAACCTGAGCTTGAAACTGCTCCAATATTATTCTTTCGATATATGCCTTGCCTACATTAACCATATGATGGCCGCTGACATTGAATGCATCAAAGGAATCCATACCTCCCTCTATCAATCGTTTCAGCCGCTGTGCAGCAGAACTCAAAATTGACTCTTCTCTATAGGTGAATGCCTTCATATGAAAATCAAAATCCAAAAGATGCTCCTCATCCGTATTTCGGACAGCCAGAGGGTTTTTCTCAACAATATTCACCTTTGCTTTTTCGGCCACATAGTTGAACACTGTAACCAGGTTCATATTATGAAATTCCTGTTTAAATTCTGTCAACCTATTTTTAGCCACAAGCTGCATCAGCACAGTATTATCGCCTTCAAAAGTGGTGTACACATCAGTGTCAGCCTTCAAGTCTGGTATCCTGTTTTCAGCAAGGTAACCTTTGCCGCCACAAGCCTCGCGGCACTCCTGCAAAGTTGAAGTGGTAAACCAGGTGGTATAAGCCTTTAAACCTGCGGCTAGTGCCTCTATTTCCTGAGCATCTTCCTCCGATTTTTTAAGAAATCTACTAGTGAGATATTTTAAACTGAAGTGTAAACCGTATGCAGTAGCCAGGGGTGGAATAAGTCTCCTCTGATGTAACCGATAGTTTAAGATAGGTACCTCTTCACCACTCTGTGGTCCAAATTGTCTTCTGCCATCTGCATATCTTAGCGCGATGGTCAAGCCAGATTTTGTTGCTGATAATGCGGATCTTGGAATACCAATTCGGCCACCTACCAAGGTGCCTAGCATGGTAAAAAATCTTCTGTTGTCACTGGTTATAGGGCTTGTGAATTCTCCATTTTCATCGATACCTGCAAATTTATCCAGCATGTCTTCAGCCGGGATGATTACATTATCAAACCAAATTTTTCCATTGTCAACACCATTAAGCCCCATCTTAGGGCCGCAGTCCTCTATTGTAACTCCAGGCTGTGCCTTGCCATCTGCTGTCCTTATAGGAACAACAAAAGCACTCACCCCATAGTCTGTACCATCAATAATTAATTTGGCAAATACAGTAGCCATTTGCCCATGTATGGCCGCGTTACCTATATATTCCTTGCAGGCCTTATCGTGAGGGGTATGAATGGTTATGGTCTTGTTATTATGATTATAGGTAGCGGTAGTTTCTATGCCTTTCACATTGCTACCATGATTTGTTTCCGTCATGGCAAAACAGCCGGGTATTTTCAATGTGCCTATGTCCTTAAGGTATTTTTTATGATGCCGCTCCGTGCCCAGAAAAAATACGCTCATTCCCCAAAGTCCGAATTGTACACCAAACTTTATGACCATACTCAAATCATGAAAGCTGAGTGTTTCCATAATCGTAAAATAGCCTTCCATATCACCTTTTCCACCATACTCCTTAGGAAAAGCCCAGCTACCAAAGCCTTGTTCTGCCAGTACCTGACAAAGTTTATAAACATCATCGCGCTGCTGCGCCAAACTCTCCTTAGCAGGATATTTAAAATCAGGGCTTCCAATAACAGCTTTTACTTTACGAATAACCTCCGCATCATGCCCTTCCAGAATTGCAGTCATGCTCGAAATATCAAAATTTGCCTCCCTTGAAAGATCACCAGTTACGGTTTTATGCTCACTCTGAAAGATGTAGTTTACCTCTTTGTTAATCATTCCAAGCTGCCGCTCGGCTTCATGAAATGCGGTTAACGCACCTTCAGGTAGTTCAATTTTTTGACCGTTTGAATACTTGTTTACCAGATCTAGACCCAAATCAGTGAGGGTGTGATGTTTTTTAATGTCAGCTGTCTGGATTTGTGACTTCCATTCTTTTAGCTCTTTAGGCCTTACATCCTTTTTAGGGTCTAGATAGCCTTGAAGAAATTGTAATTCATTCTCGGAGAGCCAATTCTGGCTTTTTAATAAAGTATTGAGTGTATCCTGCTCGGCCTGAGTGAGTATAGAATCTGCCCATAATGCATAGTAGATGGGCAAAAAAAGGTAGAGGTTTGGATTTTTCTTGAGCTCTTCTGAGTGAATCATAATCTTATGACTTGAGGTGTTGGGTAATTCTCATATTAAATTACTCAACCTGACTCAGAACATCTTGCTTTTGGGTTAATATGTCTGAATAAGCAGAAGAAGAGATTCGTTGATAATAAGGACAGCTTCATCATTATCCACGGTTTAAGTCATGCCGTAAGCATCTTTATCATAGTTTAGACTCCTTGTATTGATGGTTAAGATTCCTACGGAATGACTTGCTGTTGGTACGGTGGTATTCTGCAGAAATAGTCTTATCACTACCTAGTCTTAGCGTCTCGCTAAGACTAAAACTTATATGGTCTTAGTGAGACACTAAGACCGTTGGGGGTTGATTTACTTACAAGTCGAATTGCAAAAGTATCAGGACCATTGAAATTATGAATGCTACTGTCACAAAACCAATCCCGCCATTCATATAGGCGTCATCTTTTAAAATATCTTTGAATGTACGTTTACGAAATAGAAATACCCATCTAATAAATGCTCCGGGGACTATACACAATCCGTAAATAAATATTTCAATCAATATTTCTAAGATAAAATCCATTTTACGAGTTAGTCAAATTAAATCTTGTAGGAATGTTTACCTGTCACATCAAATCAACTATGGTCTCTGATTTAACACTAAACTTGTATATTTTTATTTTTAGAAGATGATAAGTTGCTTACCTATGACTCCAATCATACCCATCCAACGACTCTAAACAAGCTTTCAATAGTTTGATGCTATTATCAATGTCCTTCTTATGCGCCATTTCTATTACCTGATGCAAGTGTCTGGTGGGGATCGAGACAGCGCCTGATATGGCACCGTTTTTACCCATTCTCTGGATACCAGCCGTGTCGGTACCGCCAGCGGTCAGCAGTTCTGTCTGCCATTTGATTTTATTTTTATCGGCCACCTCTTTCATATAATCCACCATTCTATAATCGCAGATGGTCATGGCATCCATAATTTTAATGGCAGTACCCTCTCCCAGAGCTGTTACTCTTTCATGAGCCTGAGCGCCTGGTAAGTCAAAGGCTATGGTGGTATCCAATCCAAAGCCAAAATCCGGGTTAATGCTATGCGCAGCCACATTAGCGCCTCTGATCCCCACTTCTTCCTGAACAGTAAATACCCCATAAACATCATAAGGCGTAGACTTTAGCTGGCGAAGAGTTTCTATCAATACAAAAACAGAAACCCTGTTGTCGATGGACTTACAATTAACACACTCACCCATTTCTATCAGCTCACGCTCACGGGTGATCGGGTTGCCTACGCTTACAATTTTCTCCACCTCTTTCTTAGGCATACCAAGGTCAATGAAAAAATCGGTAGTCTTAGGCATTTTGGTGCGCTCTTCAGGACTCATCACATGAATTGGTTTAGAGCCCATTACACCTATCACATCTTTCTTACCATGAATAACTACACGCTGGGCAGTCAGCGTTTTAGGGTCAAATCCACCAAGTGTGGTAAACCTTACAAAACCTTTATCATCTATATGAGTCACCATAAAACCGATCTCATCCATGTGAGCACCGATCATGGCTTTCTTAGCATCGCTTTTGCCCTTTTTTATGGTAATAACATTACCCATATTGTCCACCTCTACACTATCGACCAGCGGAGTAACCTCTTTGATGATAAGGTTTCTGATCTTGCTTTCATATCCCGGAACTCCAGGTGCTTCACATATTTTCTTGAGTAGATTTACCTTAATAGCCATAACTATATTTTTAAATGATAAGATTTCGAAGATAAGTCAATTTGGAGAAAATTGTTCCAAATTTGCCCTTGAAGAATTACAGAAACCCGACCGATTAGATGCCAAGAAAAAAGAAGGAGCAAAAACCTAAAAAATCATTTTTAAAAACAGCCCTTAAATACCTAAGTCTTTTATTCTTTGCTGGCCTGGGCTTGGTGATTGTCTTTGTAATGCTCATAAAGGCTGGTTTTTTTGGCGCCCTGCCTAGTGATGAGTCTTTAAAAAACATTCAGAATAACATTGCCACTGAAGTTTATAGTGCCGATAAAGTATTGCTTGGAAGGTTCTTTGTTCAGGAGCGAAACCCGACCAAGTACGAAAACATCTCCCCTAACGTGATCAATGCCCTTGTTGCTACGGAAGATGCCCGATTCTTCGACCATAAAGGTGTTGACCCCAGAAGTCTGGTCAGGGTAATACTTAGGACAGTCATTATGCAAGATCGATCAGGTGGGGGCGGTAGTACATTGAGTCAGCAGCTAGCTAAAAACCTTTTTCCCCGAGACATGAACAGCAAGTTTGACATTGCTGTAACTAAAGTTAAAGAAGCGCTCATTGCCTTTCAGCTGGAAAGCATATACACCAAAGAAGAGATTCTAGAGCTATACCTTAACACCGTGCCTTTTGGTGAAAACATATATGGTATTGAAATGGCCTCTAAAAGGTTTTTCAATAAAAAGGCTGCTGTTTTAAAAATCGAGGAAGCGGCTGTTTTGGTAGGGATGCTCAAGGCTAATCATACCTATAACCCCAGATTATTTCCTGATAAGTCAAAAGGCAGAAGAAATGTAGTAATGAGTCAGATGGTGAAATATGACTACCTGAGTGAAGCAGAATATAACACGTTAAAAGAACTACCTATTGAAATTGATTATAACAAAATTTCACACAGTTCAGGGTTAGCTACTTATTTCAGAGATTTCATTAAACCTGAGCTCATTAAATGGACAGAAGAAAACACCAAGGAAGATGGCACCAACTACAATCTGTTTACTGATGGCCTGAAAATCTACACCACGATAGACTCAAGAATTCAAAAATATGCAGAAGCAGCCATGACCAGAATCATGGCCAACCTGCAGCGCCAGTTTGATGATCACTGGTCGAGGCAAAAGCCCTGGAGCACCAATCCGGATTTATTGAATACAGCCATCAAAAACACTGATCATTATAAATCATTAAAAAAGAAAGGCCTAAGTCATGAGGAGATTTTGAAAAAGATGAAGGCCAAAAACCTAATGGACATCTTCACCTGGGATGGTCTGAAAGAAAAGGAAATGTCGTCAATAGATTCATTACAACATTATATGATGTTGCTTCAGACTGGAGTGGTGGCACTTGATCCGAGCAATGGACATATTAAGGCCTGGGTTGGCGGCATTGACTTCAGCCAATTTCAATACGACCATGTCATTAGAGCAAAAAGGCAAGTTGGTTCTACTTTTAAGCCATTCGTTTATGCTGCCGCGCTTGAGCAAGGCATGAATCCATGCGATTATACATCAGCCTCTAGAACCGTTTATAAAAACCTGGAAGGCTGGACACCTGGCAATGCAGATAAGGATGAAAATGTAATGAAATACTCCTTCACCGGAGCATTGGCTAAGTCCATCAATACAGTTACCATCAAAGTGTTGGAAGAAGTTGGCGTAGATAATGTGATTGAAACTGCCAGGGTTATGGGTATTGACGAAAAACTCCCTGAAGTACCATCAGTAGCACTTGGTACCGCTAGCATCAGTCTGATAGAAATGACCAAGACTTATTGTACGATGGCTAATGGTGGCAGTAGAATTCAGCCAGTGTATTTATCTAAAATTTATGATAAAAAGGGGAAACTACTTTTTGAGCTGGAAGACCCTGAACCTAAAAGAGCTATTAAGCAAACCACTGCCCAACTTATGAATGAAATGCTGAAATCAGTAGTTAATGAAGGCACCGCTTCCTCTGCGCGTTGGAAATATAAATTGCCTAATGACATAGCAGGCAAAACTGGCACCACACAATCCAATACTGATGGTTGGTTTATAGGCTATAATCCTAAGCTGGTAGTAGGCGTTTGGGTAGGTGCTGATAACCCTGCTATAAGATTTAGAAGTACGGCATTAGGCAGTGGCGGCAACATGGCCTTGCCCATTTTTGTCGGCTTGTTTAATGACATGAATAAAGATGCTTCATTAAACGGTATCACTAAATCACGTTTCCCAGCTTTAAGCGCTGACCAACTGGCTTATCTTGATTGCGAGCTAGAGAAAGAGGATAAGAATTTTATTCAGAAAGTGCTTGGGTTAGATAAAAAGGACAAAGCCAAAGTGAAGGAGTTTGGCGAAGAGAAAAAAGGTCTTTTGAAGAAGATTGGGGATCTTTTTAAGAAGAAAGAGAAAGAGAATTAAAGTGTGACACCAAATCTGGCTACATAATCTTCAAGTGGCTCCATATATAAAGAATCCCTTCTTGCTCTTACTTTTTCTAAGTCATCTACTGGCGATAATTTGCTCACCCCTGATTTATCTGTAACTACCTGAGTACCATATAGCTGAGTTTTTCCCTGTCTCAACCGTATTCTATCAACCATAAGGACAAAGGTGCTTGGAGAAATAATACCTTCTTTAGACCAATCCTTGAATAGATTAACAAACGCTAATTGAAATTCTAGGGGAGCATGCTGAGTAATTAAAAAAGCCGCCTGAGTAGCCTGTTCTCCAGCGAATATGATTTTATCTGCACCACAGCATTGCATAATACTATAAAATAAAGCTTGATTAGCTTCATCGACCTCCTCCATGGAAATAGCTATTTCACCATTTCGTACTCCCTGATCAGTCCTCAGCGCCTCTTCTAAGTAAATCCTTACCTGATCACAATCCACAGCATAAGTCTGAATACTATCCTCACCATCAAACTGATTCTTTTCAGTGCTACTTGAACATGAAAGGAAGCATAAAAGAAATAAAAGAAGTAATCTATTCAAGATATAAGAATTTAAGTGCGCACGAGAGGAGTTGAACCTTATGCCTTACCACCATACAATTGCTCCACTTTACGTTCAATAATCTTAAGTTGATCTTTATTTTGCTTGTTAATAATCTCATTGATGGATTGTGAAGTATTATCCAATTCACGAATAGATTCTCTTATCAACTCCAAGATATTGCCACGTTCGCTACCCTCCTTTAGTTTTTGAGCTATATCCATTAGTCCCTTTATTCTGGCTATAGGTGCTCTTAAGATGTGAGAATTCATGAAGCCATAACGAATGATTTCTTTCTGCTGCTCTTTCAATTCCTCAGTCCTTTCCCTCACCTTTTCCTCAAGTCCCTCCTTAATAGCAAGCAACTCTTCCTGAATAGATTTCAGTTCTTCATTCTGCGTTTCCTTCTCATTGCCCTTTTGGTAAATCTCAATGAGTTTATCATTCAATGATTTATTGAGTTCTAGTATAACATCATATTGCGTGCTGTTATATCTGCGATAATTAAAGAAGGAAATAACAAGAAATAAAATGGCGGAAAAGAACCCAATAATGGTCATCGGATGATTCTCAAAAATCACAAAAAACTTATGCTCTGATTGATTTGCAATAGAATATTGGTAAATCAGATTGATAACCACTGTTGAAAATATTAGCAACATCCAGCTTACTATGATGCTAGTATCTTTTCTTGCGTTATAATATAGAATCGGCAATGTCATTCCGAAAATAAGTAGCACTAACGGCAAGTATATATTTTCTTCAAATCTTCGAGAGATATCTAAAAAGGGGTATAAAAAAAAGCCCAGGTACATGATGCTAATGCTAATGAATGCAAGTTTCTTGTAACTAATATTGGACAGATATTTCAAAGTGATTAGCTGGCAAATCAACATTATAGCCAATCTATAAAAACCATTATCTAAATTCTTCTCTAATATCAGCACCGTATTTAAGAAGTAAAAAAGCAGTACAAAGGACAGAATCCACACTATCACTCTACCTACTTCCAGTATAGTAAAGCGAAGTCTATTATTTGAATCCAACTCAGGAAATTGAAATGAGTTATAATCCTTCATTTTTCAGAGTACCTGTTTTTAATCATTTTCTCAACCTCCTTTATACCTTCAATGTTTTGTAAATTAAGAACATCGCTTATAGCATAAGTGATAGAATCTAAATCCTGTATAATGGAATTCAATAGCTCCATATTTAAATCTGAACTATTAGCACCTAAAGATTTTTCCCTTATCATTAATTCAATTGGACCCCGAACCAGTTTTGAATTAACAAAGCCATACCTATTTAAGGCTTCTGTTTGTTTTTCGAGCTCCGAAGTCCGCTCTCTTACTTTCAATTCGAGCTCATTATTAAAAGCCCCTATCTCCTCTTGTAGCCTTACCAGCTCCTGCGACTGGTAATCGAGTATGGTGTTCTGATCATTAATTAAGGTTACTTTTTCATCAAGTAAAGTGTTGACCTCTTGTATTCTTAGGTTCTGAAGTTCAATATTTTTTAAATATTTGAAGAACATGATTTGAATAAATATCCAGCTTGCAAAGTATGCAACCGCCAGCATAGTATATTTGGTAAAAACTATTATTAGTCCTTCATACTTGATCTGATCGATATTTAAAATAGAATATCTTAATGAAATTATGAAGGTTATAAATAATAGAGACACCCAAAATATAATCCACAACTTCTCGGCTTTTAAATCAAATACGAGATATGGTAAAACAGAAAATATGATTAGAGTAGAAGGAAGTAAAAAAAGGTTTTCCGCATAATTTGTCTCAATCGGTAACAGTGGATAAATAAAAAATGAAAGGTAGCAGGAGGCCAACATTATGGAGGCACTGTATTTCCTTTCAATCTTATCAAGTAGATTAAAACTTATAAATATGGTCACGAACCAGAAAATTACCCTCAAATTTCCATAGGATAAGTAGCTTGAATCCACGCGGAAATAGACCAATATTATACTCAAAATGAGAAGTCCCCCAATAATTTTAAGACCGGTTTTGTGAATGTTATATAGTGTAGACTTTATTAGCAGGGACATACTTGCTTTGAACAATCGGCAAAGTACTGATATCTAACAACTTAATGAAAATCTTTTTTGAGAAAAATGAAGTGCGCACGAGAGGAGTCGAACCTCCACGACCTAACGGTCACCAGCCCCTCAAGCTGACGTGTCTACCAATTCCACCACGTGCGCATTAACTTTTGAGAAGGACGGCAAATCTAATGAGGAATTCTTTTAATATCAATCACTTCCTCCAAACAGAGCTTAGAAAATACTTTTTATCATCTGTAAAGCCATCTATTATTTCAAAATCGGCTTTTTTAGCCATTTCATTGATCATGACCTGATCATATTTCTGAGATATCTCCATATGTATAGGCTCCCAGGCTCTGAAATGAATAGCCGCATCCATAATCTCAACAGTCTGCTCCTTTTCGCTTATTAAATAACTGGTAGTTGTTCCCGTCATAGGATTGTAGATTGGGTAATGCCTGAATTGAGAAGTATTAAAATTCCCTCCCAACTCACTGTTAATACGATCTAATAGATTAAAGTTAAAAGCAGCGGTCACCCCCTGCTTGTCATTATAGGCATTGAGGATTACCTCTGGGTCTTTCTTCAAGTCAAAACCTATGAACAAAATATCATCTTCTTTGAGAGCAGCATTCAGTCCTTTTAAAAAAGAATCTGCCTGCTCTGCTGTAAAGTTTCCAATATTGGAGCCTAGAAATAGAATTACATTACGCTCCTTTCCCTCTTTTAGCTCTTCAAGTGCTTCAAAATAGTGATTGCAAATAGGAGTTACATTCAAAGCGGGCAACTCTACTTTTAGAGAAGTCTCCAATTGCTCCAGCACATTGCTTGAAATATCTATCGGCATGTAACAGAAATTGGCCTTCTGCTCGAGAAAATGTCTTAACAGCACCTTGGTTTTGTAACCGTCACCCGCACCAAATTCTATGAGGTTAAATGGCTTATTGTCTGATTTAAACTGATCTAAAACCTGGGCTTTGAATTGATCCAGAATTGAGTATTCCGTCCTGGTAAGGTAATACTCATCCAACGCCATAATCTGCTGGAAAAGCTCATCACCCTTTTGATCATAAAAATATTTTGAAGACAACCTCTTGGGTTGAGCAGAAAGTCCTTCAAGGACATCGCTTGCAAATTGGTTCATTATGCGTTTTAGTTTATAAATGCTTTGCAAGGCGCAAACCTGAAAACATCCATCTTAAATGTGGGTGAAAAAAATTTCTATAAGTTGCTCTGATATGATCCTTTGGTGTAGCGCATGACCCTCCTCTTAATACCATCTGGTTAACCATGAACTTTCCATTGTATTCACCAACAGCGCCTTCTGGTGCCTGATAATAAGGGTAGGGTCTGTAAGCACTGGCTGTCCACTCCCAAACCTCTCCGAAAAACTGATTATCTGTAGAAGCCTGAGGTTCAAAAACGCCATTGTCACTAAACCCATTAGCCATCTCCAAATTGCCATAATGCAGACATGCCACTTCCCACTCAAATTCTGTTGGCAGTCTTAATCCTTTCCATTTGGCAAAAGCATCGGCCTCATAAAAACTAATGTGCGTAACAGGTGCATCTAAGTTAACAGGCTGTAAGCCGCCACTAAGATTATATTGGTGCCATTTCCCATCCTGAAAATGCCAGTGTTCTGGTGCTTTTATTTCATTGGTTTTCACCCACTCCCAGGCATCAGAAAGCCAGTGTCTAAAATTAGAATAGCCACCATCTTCCATAAACTCCAGGTATTCACTGTTGGTAATAAGTCTGTCGGCAATTGCATATTCATGTAGAAACACCTGATGAACACCGTGTTCATTGTCAAATGAAAAGCCCTCCTTGTCAAAGCCTATTTTATAGGTTCCTTCTTCAATATTTAACCAGCCTAAAGATTTGGCTTCATGCTTATCTGTTTCAATTATATTTTGATAGGCCGGAAACAGTGGGTTGTTACCAAGTATGTATTTGATATCATAGATTAACAACTCCTGATGTTGCTGCTCATGTTGTAGTCCTAACTCAAGCAGGTTATTCACTTCACTTGTAACCCCACCATTGAGGAATATTTCCATGTGTTCATCAATATAAGCTCTGTATGCCAGCACTTCCTGAACACCCGGTCTCGTAATATTTCCTCTATCAGTTCTAATTACTCTGGCGCCTACAGTTTCATAGTAACTATTAAATAAATAGCCGTAATCGGAATTAAATAATGTATAATCCTTGAAAAACGGTACAAGAATAAAAGTTTCAAAAAACCAGGTGGTGTGGCCCAAATGCCATTTGGGAGGGCTAACATCAACTATAGGTTGCACCACATAATCTTCAGTCTTTAAGGGTTTGCAAATCTTTTCAGATTGCAGCCTTACCTGTTTAAATTTTGATAATAAG